>JBBACV010000020.1:0-12480 GCA_041656835.1 Acholeplasmataceae bacterium
AAGACTTCAGCTTAAAAAATAATAAATAAGCTTGATAACTATAATTGATGTTATCAAGCTTTTTTTATGGAAATTAAAATGAAACTAATAAATAATGATATAATTTATTAACTAATTAAAATAGTTAAGTAAAATATAATTATGCTGAAGGGAAGATATTATGAAAGTTAGACTTCTATGTAAAAAAGAGAATGAAAAAAAATATCGTAATATGCTTGAAAAGGGCGGCTTTCAAATTTCAATCGATGCTGATTTAGTTTTTCAATAAATTGATTATAAACTAGAATATATAATTGCGAAAGATAAGGAATTAAAAACTGTTTTAATTTATTTAAATGATATTATTTTAATCGAGACTTATGGGAAAGATTTATTGGTTTATACTTTAAATAATTCATATTTATTAAAGAATACCGTTTTATATTATCAAAACCTTTTAAGCCCTTATGGCTTTAAAAGGATTAGTCAATCATCTATTATTCATAAAAGAAATATCATAAAAATATCACCCGCAATTAGTATGAAATTTACTTTAAAATTAAAAAATAATAAAAAAGTATATGTAACTAGATCATATTATTATGATTTTAAAGACTATATCGGTTTATAGGAGGAGGAAATTAAATGTATCCTGAAACAACAATAATTCCAATTTTAATATTACTTATTCTTATAGTTAGCACTGCCTATATTTTATATTTTAAATATCGTGCTCAAAAAGCAATCGATAACCCTAATATAAAACGTATCAACTTACCTGCTCCTCTTAATTTTATTTTATCAGTTCTTTTAGTAGGAATCTTTTTAGCTAGTGGAGTTGGGATTTATAATTTAGTTTCGACAAACAATAATAAAAATAACCCGACATCTGAAGGTGATCATCATCAAACTGATGATTATCATATCTTAAGTAGTGGTGAATTAGCTTCTGAATTTAATTATATTAAATCAGAAGTTATTGAAGGAAAAAGAACAGAATATGAGCTTGTTATTAATGAGTCAAATGATTTTACCCTTTATTATGCTAAATTAAAAGAACCTATTACTAACAATTTCTTACCTAAATATATCATTTATATTACTTATCATGGTAATTTAATTTTAGAAGAGAATTATCATATAAAGATATCTTTAACTAACGATCTAACAAAAAGCTCAATGATTGGTCAATATAAAACCGATTACGTTACTCTCCTACTTACTAGTATTGATGTTTCAAATTTAAAAATAAATGCTGAAATAAAACATCTTGAAATACAACACAGTGAATCTACTGAAGGGGATAATTCAAAACCAGAAAATATTGATGAAATGTTTAATGATAGTCCTGTCGTATTATCTTATGATTTTAATTTAAATAATTTAGGTTAAAAAGATGAAAAAAAGATTAATATTATTTTTAATAATTTTTATACTAACATCTTGTCACAAACCCTCTAACAATAAATTATATTCACTTAAAGATGCTTATGATTCGGAAATTATAACTAAAAACGATTTAAAAGATATAGCTTATTATTTAAACGATGACTCCATGCCAATTTATCCGGATGAATTAGATGTTTTAACCGAAAAAGAAATTAAAATATCTCGTTTAAATCTTTTAAAATCTCTTAAAGACCAAAAAGGAAAGTTAATCAATCAGGATGCCACGATAAATGATATTACAATTCATAAATATTTCGGTGTATATAATGACGCTTACGCGGTCATTATACACGATAACTATACTGGCTATGGTCAAGCAGTTACAACAATTACCGTTGGTGGAATAGACTTAACACATCCTGATGGTAACCTAATTGTAATATGGTATAACAAATAAAGTCATTTCATTTAAGATTTTATCGTGATATAATAAATTAAAAAAGTAGAAACTTAAATGATAAAACTATTTAAAATAATTGTTTCATTTTTCAAAAAATTAATAATGCCAATTGTTTTATTTGTTAAATCAATTGGCATTTATTCTTACCGAATCATAAAATATTTAAGCATTAAAACGGCCTTAGTAATTAAGTTTGTCAGCAAAAATTTATGGCGGTATTTTTTATATTATATTTATTTACTATTTCTAAAACTAGGAAACTTTATTTATAAATATTTTATTAAGCCAATTTATTTATTTTTCAAATATATTTTTATTAAATTAATCATTGGAATCAAAAAGGTTAGTATTTTTATTTATAAATACTTTTTAAGATATATTTGTTTAGGAGTTTTTAAAATATATTTAGCAATCAAATGGATATTTATTAAAATATATAATGGTTTAAAGTATTTATTAACTCTTTTTTGGGAATATATTATTTTAAAAATTTATTCACTATTTAAGTTTATTTATTTAAAACTTGAAAAAGGATTAATTAAATTATTTAATCTTTTTAAAATAGCTTTAAGCTATTTATATAATCAAATATTATTAAAGATATTTTCTTTCTTTCAATTTTTAGGAAAAAAGATTTATCAAGGATTTAAATCTATTCTTTTAAGTTTCATTAAAATTAGTAAGCTCATTTATAAAATGGTTATTTTTATGTTTAAAAATCAACCTGAAGTAATTTATAATTTTAGTGTATTTATTCTGACTTATATTATTTTATTTCTTCATTTAATAATAATCTTAATTCCTAAATTTATATTTTATATAATTCCTAAATATACATTTAAATTACTTAAGAAATTAAATTCTTTATTACAAAATTATTATTTATTCATCCACCGCTTATTTAAATTTATATTTCTTAAAATATGGAACTTACTAATAATATTATTTAATTTTATTAAAGATCATTTAGAATATTTATATATTATTATTTTATTACCAATTATCATTCCTATTTTTATTGTTTTTTTAGTAGTAGGATTGATATCTTTAATCCTTAAGTTTTTAATAATCTTAATCAAATCTCTTTTTGGGATAAAATTACTTGAAGCTAATGAAATTATTTATTTTAAAAACAACGAATTTTTAAGTAATTTATTTTTTAAAAACTTATTATCATATTTAAATGATCTAAAATATAAATATCGCTTTAAAGAAGGTTTTTCAAGTGTTTTTTATTTAATGATAATTATTTCTTTCCAGCTTTTTTATATTAGTATATTAGGAATAATTTTTTATTTACTCTTAACGCCTTTTTCAATCATCATTAGATTATTTAAAAAAGAACATGATTTAGAAAGTTTAGTGATTATTAATAAAAAAGTGATAAATGGAATTATAAATTTTAAAAATACTACATATTATAACCATAAAATATCATTTAAAATAGATGCTGACTATTATTATGATTCATATAATCAAATTTATATTTTAAAAGACGATCAGTTAAAGCATGTTTCAATAACTATTTTAAACGATAATAAACCGTTAAAGAAAGTAAATTTATCAGTTTCTTATAATCATGATTATCATTTATTAAAAACATTTAATTATCTTAAGAATGAATTACTTCAACAAAATTATTATCATTTTAATTTACCTACTTTAGAAGATGATAGATATATAGTATCATATGAAAAGGTTTTTCAATTTGATAAAATAATTGATAATCATTTTTATTTAAGAAATTATCAAAGAAATACTTCAATTAATGTCTTAATTTATTCATCTAATGATGAGTTATTATATAAGGAAGAAGTTAACTTATTTAATTTAATTAACCCAAGTAAGTTATTAAAATCAGTTAATCGTGATATTGTTATAAAAGTTAGAAATAACTCATTTATTCCTAAATATTTAGATAAAGGTTATGAGTATATCTTTAATGAATCTAAATATATTAATAAAGAAGGTTTAGTTTTAGTTAATGATGATTTATTATTAAATGTTTCATTAACAATTAAAGATATTCCTGAGATTATTTATTATATCGATATATTTATTGAGGCTTCAAAAGATCGATTAAATGACTATCTTAAAGATTTAACTTATCCAATTATTGATTGGGGAAAAAAAGAAGCTTTTTTTAATGATTTAGTAATTGATGAAAACTATAATAAGGAAATAGATTGGTATTTAAACCATGAGAAAATTAATAAATTGATTGACCCTAAAGATTTATATATTAAAATATCTAAATTAAAAAAGCCTAAAATTCAAGCTATTTTTAGTTTTAATAATAAATATATTACCCATAATATTATTTTAAATAAAGATAATTATTATGATTCTAAATATGAATTACTAGATATGATTTTAGAAAAATATTTTAATAAAAAAGCTGATTTAATTTATCAATCTAAAGAGAAATATAATTTAATTAAAAATAAAAGATATTTAAAATTACCTATTACAGGTAATAATAAAATACTTTTATTAAGATGGAAATCCTTAAATAAAAAGCTGATTAAATCATCTGGTTTAATCATTAATGATTTTTATCAAGAAGTTAAATTTAAAGTTTATTTATATGAAAATATTTTTAAAAAACATAAATACATAACAACAATCATTTAAATGCTTATTTTTTGACAATTATAATTTCAAGGACTAAAATAGACTTAAAATTGTAGGAGGAATGAAATGGCAAAATTTAATTATTATAATATGGTCCCTAAGGCAATGGATTTATATATTAGAATGGAAAACTATTTAAAAGAACATACAGAGATAGATACTACTTTATACCATTTAATTAAGATTAGAGCTTCTCAAATAAACGGATGTGCCCACTGTTTGGATATGCATACTAAAGAAGCTTTAAAAAGTGGTGAAACAACTACAAGACTCTTTTTAATTAATACTTGGGATGAAACAAGTTTATTTACTGAAAAAGAAAAGCTAGTTTTAGAGTTAACAGAAACCGTTACACTGATTGCAAATCTAGGGATGAGTGAAGACTTATATAACCGAGTTAGAGAACATTTTAGTGAAAAGGAATATACTGATTTAGTTTTAATTATTAATCAAATTAATTCTTGGAATCGTTTAAGTATTGCCCATTTTAATACCGTTGATTAATTTAAAAAAGAGACTTCAAAATTTTAAATTTTGAAGTCTTTTCTTGTGTGACGGGCATGTCATTTAACTAATGGGTGAAAGTCCCTAATGGAGAATTTGCCGAAACCATATAGTTAACCGCTAGGTGCAAACTGCGAAGTTTGAGCTGAAGGAAGCGGAGCGCGAAGTACTGGCGGAACGAACAGAAACTAAATACTAAGGCTTTATGCACGGGTGAGTTTACAAGACAAAACAAAGCCCACTGGCAAACGGAACTGCATGAAGTAAATTTGGTCCGTAAAGTATGAAAGTTAAGAGGCTTACCCCGTGAGGTCTCATGAGTATGATAAACTTTAGAGCGGATAGTGAATTACAAAACGTACAGTAACTATTATTCATATGCGAAAAATGCTAATCGTGAGAAGAGAGCCTTAGCCATAGTACCAATAAAATGGGAAGGGCTGAACAGTTTATAAGTTTACTTTCAAACTTATGTTGAAATGGTTATAGTTAGAATAATAATAAGTGATGAAAATATAAAACGTAAATTAGAAAATAATCACTGAAAACAATTAATCATTTATAAATTAAAAAAGAAAGGAACTCCTAAGCTGAACCGCCGTATACCGAACGGTACGTACGGTGGTGTGAGAGGGAATAAAATCAGAGCATTTTATTCTCTACTCGATTAAGTAATTTTATTTATTAATTTCTTTAGAAAGTTTAATAATTTCATTTAATGAAATCGGACGGTAATAATAATATCCTTGGACAATATCACATCTTGTTTTCTTTAATAATTCAATTTTATCCTTAGTTTCAACTCCTTCAGCAATAACTTCGTATTTAAGAAGTTTTGCTAGTTCAACAACGGCGTTAAAGACTTGAAATGATTTTTCATTTAAATAAGTATTAATAAATGAACGGTCTAGTTTAACTTGATTTAATTCTTGGGTTAATAATTTATTAATACTAGCATTACCGGTGCCAAAGTCATCTAATGATATTTTAAAGCCATAGCTTTTAGCTTTATTAATAAACTCAATCGCAATTTCCTCGTTGTTAATAATTCCCGATTCAGTAATTTCTAGGCCAATAAGACTTGGATCTAATTTATTTTCAATTAATTTAATCCAAATATAATCGATTAATCTTTTATCATAAAATTGACGAGATGATATATTAATATAAATTGGTAGTAATGGTAATTTATTCTTTTTTAATTCATTAAAGGCTTTTAAAGTTTCTTCGAAAATTAAGTAGCCAATATCACTAATAAGATTATTTTTCTCAGCAATTAAAATAAAAGTATTAGCGGGAATATTATGAGCCTTAATTCTTGCGAGAGCTTCATAGGCAACAATCTTGTTAGTATGAATATTTACTTGAGGTTGAAGAAGAATATAAAAACCTTTATTTTTAATTGCCTCTCTTAAAGTATCTAATACATTTGTTTCTTTTTCCAAGCTTTCATCTAAGAAAGCTTGATAAAATTTATAATAATTAGCGCCTTCTTCTTTGGCAGCATACATAGCAAGATCGGCTTTTCTAATTAAAGTATTAGCATCAAGTCCGTCCTTTGGATAATTTGAAACTCCAATTGATATATCAATTGGGCATTCAAAACCATTAATTAATAATGGCTCGCTAAATTCTTGATAGATTTCTTTTATTAATTTCTTTAATTTTTTAGAATCATTTCCTTTAGCTAAAACAACAAACTCATCTCCACCAAACCTAGAAACAAAGAATTTTTTTGAAAAAATATTTAAAAATGTTTTTGATATTTCTTTTAATAATAAATCACCAAAAACATGTCCTTTGGTGTCGTTATAAACTTTAAAGTTATTAATATCAAGAAATAAAAGCGAAAAATCAGTTTTATTTTTAATATAGTGATTAATTTCACTATTTAAAGATAAACGATTGGGAAGATTAGTTAAATAATCATTTAGAGCTTGATTAGTTAATTCATCATGTAATAAACTTAATTCTTTATTTGAATCATCAATTTTAACGCCTAAACGGTCTAATTGTTTATAAATATTTAAAAATGCATTAGGAATTTTCTTTTGTTTTAAGTAAGTACCACTACTTACATTAAAAGAACTAATTGAGGACTCTAAATTACTAATTGGTTTTAAAACATATAAAAAATCAAAAATAAAATAGACTGTTAAAATAAATAAGCCGATTACCATTAAAATACTCATAATTTGATTATGAATATTTAAATAGTCATTAAAAGAAAATCCGATTTTCAAATAATAAATTATATTATTATCCTCATCTATTACAGGAACTGTTATTTCAAAGATTTCTTCTTTGAAATGATTGCTGAAGCGGTATGAAGATGAAAAACCTTGGTCATTTAAAGCATTTAAACTATCTGGGTTAAATGTTAACGCACTTTGATTAGGATATGTGTGATTAATTGATAAATCGGGATTATATAAAATAGTGTACCTGCTATTAACATTTGAATCATAAATTCTTTTAATTACTTTTTCTGGAGCATGGCTTGCCGTAAACTCCATAACAAAATCAGCGTTAATAATCGCTTGAGCAAAATAGCCATCACTATCTTTTTTATAAGCTGTTAAAATATAAATATCATTAACGGTACCTTTTCTAATTCCTTCATAAAAAAATGATTTTCCACTTTTAATAAAAACATCAATTGGGTCTCCTGGTGTTGGCTGAGTCCCAATTAAATCAGGTTTTGTTCCATAAATAGGGATGCCATCCGGACTAGACCAGAAAAGATCATCAACTAATAAGTAATCCTTGATTTCTGTTAAATAATCATTTGATAAAACGTCCCGACTTTCAATAACTGTATCCATGGCATTTAAGAGATGACGATTTAAGTGCTCAATTCTTTCATTAACCATTTGATGGTTAAATGAAATAGTTTCACCGTGATCATTTGTTACTGAAAGAAAATTATCTTGATAAATATTGACAATATTTTTCTTAACGACAATATTTAATAAAAAAGATGATAACAGTAATGAGATGATAAAAATTACAGTAGGTACAATGAATAGTTTCTTGGTTAAAGTGACTTTGTTTTTTTCCATATTAATCCTTGCTTTCATTACTTTAATATTAATTATATAACAAATTTTAAAATTACGGAAAAAAATGTTATATAATTAAATATTTTTCATTAATTTGAAGTATAATAAGAGTATGAAAAATAAAGAACTGTTAATAATATTATTTAAATTAATTGAAAAATCTTTTAAAGAGGAAAAATACTTATTTAAAAGTACAAATGAAAACGAATTATTTAGATTGATTTATGAAAATGGCTTAACGGGCTTAGTTTTTAATTATATTGATGAAAATTCCTTTGCCAATAAAAAAATATATAATAAGTTAAAAAATATCAATTATAATTTTATTATGACTGATATTAGACAAGAAAATAATATTAATATTATAAATGAAAGTTTTAATCAAAATAAAATAAAACATATATTTTTAAAAGGAAGCCATTTAAAAAAACTATATCCTAAACCTCATATGAGAGGGATGGGGGATATTGATGTGTTAGTTTCAAAAAATGATTTTAATAAATCAATTGATATCTTAAAAGGTTTAGGATATAAGTTAACTTCAGCGACTAGCCACCATCATGTTTTTGAATCAATTGATAAAGAGACAATTGAACTTCATCAAAATATTACTTCAATTGTTGAATATGACAATAAAGATTTTTTAAAAAATGCTTGGGATTATGCTAACTTAGATAATGATTGTTTATATAAATTTGAATTAGAGTTTGAATATATTTATCTTTTAACACACTTAGTCAGACACTTAAGAACCTCAGGGATTGGACTTCGGAGTATCTTAGATATCTATGTCTTTTTAAATAAATATGAAAAAAATTTAAATAAAGAACTTTTAAATCAAATGTTAGTTGAAACTAATCTTTTAACCTTTAGTGAGAAACTTAAAAAAATTAATAATATTATTTTAGGAAATGAATTATCAACCGAAGAAGATATGTTAGGTATTAACTACATTATTTCATCAGGTATTCATGGAAAGGGTTTAGATCATGATTATTATATTGTTAAAAAAACTTTTGAAACTAAAAGAAATAAAAAAGGAAAATTTAGATTTTACTTAGGAGAAATTTTCCCCAGTAAACTAAGAATCGAAGAATCATACCCATATTTAAAAAAATACCCTTTTTTACTTCCGTGGGCTTGGTTTGTTAGAATTCTTAAACAAATCTTTAAAAAACCTAAAGATACAAAAGAAAGAATTAGGTCAATAAAAACCAGTGATAAAGAAGAGGACCTTAAAAAAGTCTTTGAATATTTTAATATATAAGGAAATTATTTATGAAAAAACAATTATTTGGAACTGATGGGATTAGAGGTAAAGCCAAAGAATATATTAATTATGATTTAGCTTATCAAGTAGGGAAAGGTATTGCTTTAAAATATCAATTAGAAAAAATCTTTATCGGTCATGATACAAGAGAATCCGCTAATGATATTTTAAAAGGATTAACTGATAGTCTTACTAAAGCGGGAATTGATGTATATATAGGTGGAGTGATTCCTACACCATTAGTTTCTCTATATTCTAATAAATATCAAACAATAAGTATTATGATTACAGCATCCCATAATCCATATACCGATAATGGGATTAAATTATTTAAAAACGGTGAAAAACTAACTGATTTAGAAGAAATAGAGTTAGAAGATTATATTTTAAATCACGAACCATTAAATTCTAAAAAAACAGGAATTATTAAGAAATATAATATTTTAGATGATTACTTATTAATATATGAAAATTTAAATATTCCTAATAATCATTTAAAAATAGCTTATGATTCTGCGAATGGCGCGAATCATCAAGTTTCAAACTTAATTATTAACAAATATTTTAATAACTCTACTCAAATAGGAAACAAACCAAATGGCTTAAATATTAATTTAAATTGTGGTTCAACATACTTAAAAACGATTAAAGATTTAGTCAAAGAAACCAAAAGCGACATCGGTTTAAGCTTTGATGGTGATGGGGACCGTATATTAGTAGTTGACGAAAACTTAAACGAAGTTGATGGTGATTTAATTTTATATATTATTGCTAAATATTTAAAAGATAAAAATCTCCTTAAAAATAATACGGTTGTTGTTACAATTATGACTAATTTAGGAGTTATTAAAGCTTTAAATGATTTGGGAATAAATGTTTTAATTACTAATGTTGGTGATAAAAATGTTTACTTAAAAATGAAGGAAGAAAACCTAAATCTTGGCGCTGAAAATAGTGGCCACATTATTTTAAGTGATTTTATTAAAACTGGTGATGGATTATTAGCGGGTCTTTATTTAATTAAAGTATTATTAGAAACTAAGACTAACTTAACTAATTATATTAACGAGGTTAAATATTTTCCACAAAGGCTAGTTAATTTAAAAAATATCAACAAAGAAGTTTTAAAAACTGATAAGTTTTTAAAATTCTTTGAAGAAATAAAAACCTTATTAGGACAAAACAGTAAATTAAATATTAGACCTTCAGGAACAGAAAATCTAATTAGAATAACAATTAGCCATGAAGATGAAGAAGTTTTAAATAAATATTTAGAAATTATAATTAATAAATTAAAAGAAATGGGGAATTACGATGAATAAAAATTATGCTTTAGTCCTTGCCGCGGGCAAGGGCACAAGAATGAAAACGGATATTCCAAAAGTTGCATATCCAATCTTGAAAAAACCAATCATTGAATATATCGTTGAAAACATTGAAAAAAGTATTATCGATGAAACTTATTTAATTTTAGGTTATAAAAAAGAAGTCGTTGAAGATATTATTAAAGATCGAGCTAAATATATTTATCAAGAAGAACAATTAGGAACAGGTCATGCTGCCCTACAAGCAGCACCTATTTTAAAAGATAAAAAGGGTACTACCTTTATAATTCCCGGAGATACTCCTTTAATTTGGTATAAACATATTAACCGTTTCTTTAAAACTCACGAAGAAAATGGTAATGATCTAACCGTTGTAACAACATATCCTGATGATCCCGAAGGATACGGTAGAATCATTAGAAATGATCAAAAAATGATTGTTGACATTGTTGAAGAAAGAAATGCTAATAGCTACCAAAAAGAAATTAAAGAAGTTAACTCAGGAATATACTTAGTTAATAATGAAGTATTTTTCAAACTTTTGAAAGATATCCCTAAAAACCCCGTAACAAATGAATATTATATTACTGATATGATTAAATTAATGAAAAAAGACTACAAAGTTGGTGCTTATACAATTAAAAACAGTAGTGTAGTGATGGGGGTTAATGATTTATATCAAGTTAGTAAAGCAGAAAAATATTTAAGAGAATATATTAATAAAGAACACTTAATTAATGGTGTTTCAATGATTAACCCTGAAACAATTACGATCGGGCATAATGTTACCATTGAACCTGGTGTTGTTATTTATCCTAATTCAACCATTACTGGTAAAACACTAATTAAAGAAAACTCAATTATTGGACCTAATACAGAAATTCATAACTCAACAATTTATGAAAATGTATTAGCTAAACACAGCTTTATTTATGATAGTATTGTTAGAGAAAACTCAACAATTGGACCATTCGCTCATCTTAGAGATAATACCGAAGTTGGTCCTAATAACCGAATTGGTAACTTTGTTGAAATGAAGAAAACTAAAACCGGTAAAAAAACTACTGCTGCTCATTTAGCCTATATAGGTGATAGTATAGTTGGCAGTAACGTTAACTTTGGTTGTGGGTCTATTACTGTTAACTTTGATGGAAAAGAAAAACACCAAACTCATATTGGTGATAATGTCTTTATTGGCTGTAATGTTAATTTAATTGCCCCAATTGAAATAGGTGATAATGTCTTTATCGCTGCCGGTTCAACGGTTACCAAAAATATCCCTTCAAATGCTTTTTCAATCGCAAGAAGCCGACAAATCAATAAAGACGATTATGCAAGATTTTTAATAAAACCTAAAAAGGAGGAATAATTAAATGAAAGTCTTTAAAAAAACTTTTATTGTTACTGGCGGTGCTAATGGTATGGGCCGTGAACTAGTTATAAAACTACTTCAAAAAGGCGCTAGAGTTGCCGCAGTTGATTTAGATGAAAAGGCTTTAGAAAGCCTTCAGAAAGAACATGTTATTTACAAAGATTCTTTAAAAACATACGTATTAAATATTTCTAATTTAGATGATGTTTTATCCTTTAAAGAACAAGTATTAACCGATTTCAAAGAAGTAGAGGGATTAATAAATGTTGCCGGAATTATTCAACCCTTTATTAAAATAGATGAGTTAGAATATGACGCGATAAAAAGAGTGATGGATGTAAACTTTTATGGAACCTTATATATGGTTAAAACTTTTCTTCCAGAATTACTTGAAAAAGATGAAGCCCATATTATAAACTTTTCTAGTATGGGAGGGTTTTTACCAGTCCCCGGACAAGCAATCTACGGTGCTTCTAAAGCGGCCG
>JBBACV010000021.1:0-12389 GCA_041656835.1 Acholeplasmataceae bacterium
TTAGGTAGAGACATGTACCGTAAACTATACGTTTATGAAGGTCCTACTCATCCTCATGAAGCTCAAAAGCCAGAAAGATTAGAGGTATAAATTTATGAACAAAGATCTCGTACAATATTTAGGAACAGGGAGACGTAAGTCATCTGTTGCTAGAGTTATCTTAACTCCAGGAAACGGTGAGTTTGTTGTAAATGGAAGACCATTTGATGAATACTTTCCATCACCGGCTACAAGATTAGACGTTTTACAACCACTTAATCTAACCGAAAATGAAGGTAGATTTAATGTAAGTGCTAATGTTAATGGTGGCGGGCTTACTGGTCAAGCTGGAGCTGTTAGATTAGGAATAACTAGAGCTTTAATGGATCTAGATCCAGAACTTCGTAAGATTTTAAAACCTGCGGGGTTAGTAACAAGAGATCCAAGAGCAAAGGAACGTAAAAAATACGGTCTTAAAAAAGCTCGTAAAGCATCACAATTCTCAAAAAGATAAAAATTTGGAAGCATTTATGCTTCCTTTTTTTTCTTTTAAATTAAATTTAAATATTTCTATTTTTGACACATTAACATAAATTGTTAATAACCTTGTTTATTTAGGATAAATATTTTATAATTGTATTAGTGAAAAGAGGAAATAAATGAAAAAAGTAAGAACTAGATATGCTCCTTCACCAACTGGTACCCTTCATATTGGAAATGCCAGAACTGCTTTATTTAATTATCTATTTGCTAAACATCATAATGGTGACTTTATTATTCGAATCGAAGATACCGATACTGAAAGAAATGTTGATTATGGTGTTAGTTCACAATTAAACGATTTATCGTGGTTAGGAATTAAATGGGATGAAGGTCCAGACATTGGTGGACCATTTGGCCCATATTTTCAACTTAAAAGATTAAAAACATATCAAGAATATGCTCATAAACTTTTAGAAGAAGGTTTAGCTTATAAAGATTATAAAGAAGGTTCAGATGATTATGCAATTAGATTTAAAGTTCCTTTAAATCAAGAATTTATTTTTGATGATGTTATTAGAGGTAAATTAAAGTTTTTATCAGAAGATGTTGAAGACTGGATTATTTTAAAAGATAATGGTATCCCTACTTATAACTTCGCGGTTGTAATTGACGATCACTTTATGGAAATAACTCATGTCTTTAGAGGGGAAGAACATATTACAAATACCCCTAAACAAGTAATGATTTATGAAGCATTTAACTGGGAATTACCTACATTTGGTCATATGACATTAATTGTTAATGAAAATAGACAAAAACTTTCTAAAAGAGATGTTAATACGATTCAATTTATTAGTCAATATAAAGAATTAGGTTATCTTCCAGATGCAATTGTTAATTTCTTATCACTTTTAGGATGGTCGCCGAGTGATGAAGAAGAAATCTTTAATTTAGAAGATTTAATTAAAATCTTTGATACCAAAAGACTTTCTAGTTCACCATCATATTTTGATCCTAAAAAATTGAGATATGTTAATGAGGTATATATGAAAAAATTAACAATTGATCAATTAAAAGACTTAACTCTACCTTTCTTGAAAGAAGATAAAATTAATATTATTTCCGATGATTGGTTAAATAATTTATTATTAATCTTGAAAGACCGTCTAACATATGGTGCTGAAATAACCAAATATTATCATGAGTTTTTTGATTCAAACTTTAAATTAGATGATAATATTTTAAATGAATTACTTCAATTTGATTATGAACTGTTATTAAATGAACTATTAAAAAAATTAAATGAAAATCCTTTTAATGATAGTAAATCAATTAATGATCTTATTAAAGAAGTTGGAACCTTAACTAATAATAAAGGTAAATCATTATTTATGCCAATTAGAATTGCAACAACTGGTGAAACCCATGGTCCTAGCCTTCCTACTTCAATTTTATTATTAGGAAAAGAAACAACATTAAAAAGAATTAATGAAACAATTAAAAGAGCCAAAGGAGCTAAAGCATGAAAAAAACAATATCCATTTTATCATTTAGTTTAATATTATTTTTAATAGGTTGTAATACAACCGTAAAAACTAATCTCCGTGCTTATATAACAAATATGTCTGCTAAAAGTACGGAAGTAACCTTTAAGGTTGAAGTAAGAGATCCAGATGGTGAATTAGACAGTAATGAGTTTAAAGTGGTTTTATCTCATGAAGATGATATTAAAGAAGAAGAAACAACTTTATCAAAAGGACAATTAAAAACTTTTACCTTTCAAGATTTAAAAAGAGATACTAAATATGAGATAGAAGTTTTTGGAACTAAAGATGAAAAATTAGTTTCGTTAACAATCTCTTCAAATAAAACATTTGAAACTTTAAAACAAGGCGATGTAAAAGAAGACCCACTTATATTAACAACAACCGAAGAGTTTCTTGCGATGAATGCTAAAAAACACTATAAGCTAGGTGCTGACCTTGATTTCCTTGATGAGTCATTTACTCCTTTATTTACATCAGGAACCCCTTTTACCGGCAGTTTTGATGGTGATGATCATACAATCAAAAACATTCAAATGACGTCATCAAAAGATGTAAATAAACCTTATTTGTCAATTTTTGGTTATGCTTCAAATTCAACCATTAAAAATACTAATTTTGATAACATCCATATCAATAACGACGAAAACTCATACACAGGAATTCATTATGTTGGTTTAATTGTTAGTAAAGTTTCAAACAATAATTTTGAATTAACTAATATAACAATTAAAAACTCTAGTTTAACAATTAAACACAACATTAATAATATAACCACTAATAGAAACCTTTATGTAGGACTATTAGGGGGCTCAGTACAAGGAAAGATTGCTAATATCGATATAATCGATTCTGAATTAAAAGTTACTCAATTAGGTCTAAATGGAAGATATGCAGGAACTGATATTGCAACTACCGGAACTTATGTCGGTGGTGCAGTTGGTTTAGTTGAATCAGATAAAGGATTTGGTATTTCTAAAATCAGTGTAATCGATACCGAAGTAGAAGTTATCATTAATCAAGATAAACCAGGAAAAGGTTCAGGCGACTTATATGTTGGAGGAGTCTTTGGGGCAAATAGAAGTGATCGTAAATTTAGCGAGGTTATTTCAAATACCAAAATAACAATAACTCACACTAACGATGAAGAAACCGAAGAAGAAAAGTTAGATAATATTTTCATTGGTGGTATTAGTGCTACGATAAAACCCAACAGTGAAAACTTATATTACTATGGTGAAATTAAAGTTGACTTAACAACAAAAATAAAAAATGTTTACGCTAGTTTAATTACTCCTATTACTAATAAATCATCAACTTATGTATTAGCATCAGGCAATATAACAATTAATACACTAGATGAAGATAATAAAACCTCAACAACTCTAGGAGTTTATTACTACCGTAATAACGAAAAATGGACATCATATGATGAAAATGTCAAAGTATATAATAACCCAACGATAACAGTTGATGAAAGTCCATTTGATTTATCGAGTTATGAAGTAGTTACCGATATTAGTGATTATATACAATCAGAGTATTTACTAAGTTTTATTGATTAAAACAAATAAAAAGGTTTAATTCTAATTTTGAATTAAACCTTTTTTAAACTAACTATTTATAAAATATTTTTCATACAAAGAATTAAAATCAATTAATTCTAAAAAAATTAAACTCCCAAACCAAAGAATGTAATAAAAGATAAAGAAATAATTATAATAATGGGAAGTATTATTAAAATCAAACCTTATTAATAAGCCGATAAAATACCAAATTAACCCAGGAATAATTAAACTTACGGTAAAAATAATTAACCATTTTACTGAATAAATAATAAACTTATTAATCATTAAAATTCTTTTTGAATTTTTCTCATTATTTTTCTTTAACTCATTATTTTGTTCATAAATTAGTAAAAATCCATTTAAATGAAATTTAATAAATAAATATATAAAAATAACTGAAATAACTATATACCCTATATTTATAAATAAAGAACTAATGAAGTCATCAGTATAAAAATTTATAGCGGAAAGCAGGAATCCCCAAAAAGCAAAAGAAACTCCTAAAAGTATTCCTAACTTAAAAGGCTCAGAAATTCGTTTTTGGTGATAATCCCAAAATTTATTTAATAAAGTATCATTAGGAATCATATAGTTTATATAATTAGTAAAATTTGAAAGTCGTTCTTTAAACATTTTAAAATCCTTTTTAAATTTTAATATCAATTTATAATAACACAATATCTTTAAAACATCCATTCTTATCATGTTATAATTTATAGTATAGATTGGAGATTATAATGGATTTAACAACACTTTATCATAAAATAAATAATTCAAATAATATTTTAATTATTAACGATAACTTAAAAAGAAATATTATTAAAATTAAAACTGAAACAGAAATAAAACAAAAAAAACTTTATTTATTTAAAGTAATGGGTGAAAACGAGCTCTTAGATAAACTTACCTTTAAAGAATTAGATGAACTTATTTTAAGAGAGCACGCTTTATATAAAACACCAATCTCAATAATAAAAGAAAAAATTAAATTCGCTAAATATAACATTAAAAATGAAAATAATGAACTAAAAGAATTTGTTGAAAGAAACCAAGATCTAATTATTAAATCAACTTTTTTAAATGAAATATCTAATTATAACTTAATTTTTTTAGAAGAACCGATATATTTAAAAAATATTTTAAATTTTTATAAGATAAATTATAAAACTTATCAACTAACTTCAAATAATATACCGTTAATAAAACCTTTTAATTATGAAGAAGATGAATTTTATTATTGTTTAAATGAAATATCTAAATTATTAGAAAAAGGAATTGATATTAATAAAATATTTATCACTGGGATAACCAGTGATAATCTTTATCGATTTAATAATTTAACTAAACAATTTAAAATTCCATTTAATTTAAATATAAACAATAAATTAAATGAATATAAATATACGAAGGATTTATTAAACTTGCCTTTAAATTTATTAATTGAAAAAGTTAAACTACCAACTACTAATTTAATTAAAGAAACTATCAATCATCAATTTATCAATATTTTAAATAAATATCCATTAAATAAATATGACCATAAACACTTATATCATATATTAAAAAATAATTTGGCTAATACTAATTTCCCCGAGCCAAGCTATAAAAATGCGGTTAATTTAATTGAACTTAAAGAAATACCTTTTTTAAGAAAAGATGAGATAGTCTTTATCTTAAACGCTAGGTTTGAAAATATTCCGAAGTCAATTAAAGATAATGAGTATTTATCAGACATAAATAAAGATGAAATAAATTATCCAAACTCTAAAAAGGTTAACACCTTTTTAAGAGAAAACGCGAAAAATTATTTAAGGTTCCCTAATATAAAATATATATCATATTCATTAAATGATTACTATAACACATATTCAAAAAGCCTTTTATTAGAAGAATTTCTTCCTAGTGAAATAAAGTTATTTAAATTAAATAAAAATGAATTAGTTAACTCTAATGCTAAAGAAGCCTATAAAATATATTTTAGTAATTTATTCGAAGAAATCCCTCTTTCAACCTTTAATAATGATTTTAATGTAGATTATGATGAGAAATTACATATTAAAAACTATATAAAAAATAATTTTAAAAGTTTAACCCAAAGCTCTTTAACAACTTATTTAAAATCACCTTTTATTTTCTACTTAGAATATATTTTAAAATTAAGTATTTTTGAAGAACGTATTTCCATAATAATAGGTAATTACTTCCATGACTTAATGGAAGTATTATTTCAAATTAAATATGACTTAAAAACTGAAGTTAATCTTCCTAATATAAAAAATAAGAAACAAGGTATTATGGATGACTTTGTTAATAGTAATATGGATCAGCCAATCCACTCAGGATTACTTAAAGATTTTTATGATGTTTATTTTAAAGAAGAAATAAATCAATTTAACTCTTTAAAACAAAGAATCGGTAAAAATGAATTGTTAAATAATGAAGAAACTAAATTAGTTCATACTTTATTTTTTATTAATAAAAATAAAGATGTCTTTTTAAATAGTGCTTCATTATTAATTGACTTAGAAGAATTAGAACCATCTGATAAAATTTTTGTTGAATATAACTACGGTGATGATAAATTATTTGGTCGAATCGATTTAGTGAAATTATTTAAAAAAGAAGGCAAGACTTATTTTTCGATTACCGATTATAAGAGTAGTGATAAAGGTGCTTTAGATGTCGAAAAAATATTAAATGTTTTCGACGCCTTGGAAAAAGATAAACCAATTAGTCTTAGTGAACTTGATTTTATCCAATTGATATTTTATGCTTATCTTTTAAATAAAATTAATGGATATCACTTTAAAGACTTTGGGTTTATTACCTTTATGGGTAATAAAAATAAAGTAAACGTAATAAGTTATGAAGATTTCCCTAAAAATAAAAATTATTTTACCTTTAATAATAAAAGAAGTATTACAGAAGAAGGCTTAAATGAATTATATGAAAAATTTGAAAATTTAACTAAAAATATATTAAATAACATCTATGAAGCTAACTTTAATAATATAGTTTTAAAAACTAAACAAAGCCGTGAAAAACTAGAAAATGGCCATTTTAAGAAATACCAAGGAATTGCTTTTTATGGTAGTGAACTTGATTTAGATGAGGATGAAAATGAGTATTAAATATAATAAAAAACAATTAAAAGTAATTAATGATGAAAACCATGAAACCTTAGTTTCAGCAGGAGCTGGAAGCGGTAAAACGGGAACTTTAGTTGGAAAGACTACCCACCTATTAAAAAAAGGAGTTGATTTAGACAACTTCTTAATTTTAACCTTTACTAATAAGGCAGCTTTTGATATGAAAGAAAAAATTAGGAAGGCATTACTTAAGGATGAATCCTTAAAAGATAATGCATTAAAAGTTGATAGTGCTAATATTGAAACCTTTGATTCGTTTGCCCTAAACTTTGTTAAACAACATGCATCATTTTTAAATAAAGAATCAAATTTAGAGATTTTAGATGATACCATCTTAAATTTTACTAAAATAGAAATAATGGAAAGAATTATCACTAAACTCATTTTAAATGATTCGGATGAAACGAAAATATTTTTGAATGCCTTTTCTAGTAAAACAAGTTTTAATCTTTTAGTTGATAGTTTAATAAAAACATATACAGCTTTAAAAAAGGAATACGAGCTTTTGAATCTAGATTATAAAATAATTCTTTATGAATACTTAAATTTAGATTTTGATAAATATCTTCATAACTTAGATGATGATTTTTATAATCAAAATGAGGAACTATTATTAAAACTAAACACTTTTTTTATTAACTTAAAAGAAGGTAAACCTCTTTTAAGTGATAAATTACCAAACCGAAAAAGCCCTAAATTATTAACTAAAGAAGAAGATAAACTATTTAAACTTTATACAGAAATATATAATTCATGTCAGACTGATGATATAAATTTCTTTAAAGAATATCTTAAGACATTTTCTAAGATTATCTTAGATGTCTTAAGAGAGTTTGATTTAGAGTTAGATAAATTTAAAGAATCTAGTAATAAATATGAATTTGATGATATTGCCGATTTTTTAATTAAGATTTTAAAAAATAATAAAGATATCTTAAATAGATTAAAAAACAAATATCATTATATATTTATTGATGAATATCAAGACACCTCAAAAATTCAATCTGATTTCCTTGATTTATTAATTAAAAATAATCATCAAGTAAAAGCTTTATATGTTGGTGATATCAAACAAAGTATTTATAAATTTAGAGATGCTAAGCCTGATTATTTTATAAATAAAGAAAAAAATGCTAATGTTATTACTTTAAACAAAAACTATCGAAGTAGCCCTAAAATTTTAAAGTTTGTCAATCAAATCTTTACAAATATCTTTACTGACATAAAAAAGCATGATTTTATTTATAAAAACAATCATGAAATGGAAAGTGGAAATACTTCTTACGAAAATGATTTTTTTAGTGGTGTTTATTTAGAAAAGCTATTTTATGATAAATCATATAACTCTAAAAACAAACGCGAAGAAGAAGCCTTTACAATTGGTTTAAAAATTAAAGAACTACTTAACCAAAAAATTATTAAAGATTATAAAGAGGTTACCATCTTAGTAAGAAACGCTAAATATATTCATATATTTAAAGATGTTTTCGATTACTTAAAAATTCCGCTGCAAATTCAAAGAGAAAGATCAGTTAATAAGGACTATTTTTTAAAACTATTAAGTTCGGCTTTAATGTTAGCTAAATCAATGTTAAAAGACATTGATTTAAACGATAAAGATTTTAGATTTAATTATTTATCAGTAGGAAGAAGTGAACTATTTAATTTAAGTGATTATGAATTATTTAAAACTTTAACCAGTAATGATTTAAAGCTTTATAATCAAGAAATTTTGCAAAAAGCAAAAGAATTATCCCATTATTTAAAAGATTATCCTAATTTAGTCATTGTTGATAAATTAATAGAAATATTTGATGTTAATAATAAAATAATTACAACAAATCATTACGATTTAAAGAAAATAGAACTAGACTATTTATATAGCCTAGCAACCGCTTTAAATGATTTGGATTTAAACGGAATTGATTTTGTTAATTATTTATATGATTTCACTTTTTTAAACGAACATAATTCATCAGTTAAAGTATTACATGAAAGTGATGAAAATAGTGTTAGAATTACTAACTTCCATCAATCAAAAGGTTTAGAATATGATGTTTTATTTGTCGCAGGATTATATAATAACTTATTTAGAGCTCAAAATATTGGGAAAATAGAATTTAATAAAGATTTAGGATTAACTTTTAAAACTAAATTTTATGAAGAATTAGACCTTGATAATTTAAAAGGATTATATAATTTTTACCGGTATAACATAGAAAAAATAATTAAAGAAGAAAACTTAAAAGAAGAATTAAGATTATTGTATGTTGCTTTTACGAGAGCTAAAAGAGCTTTGTTTATTAATGTTTTTGAAGAGGATTTTAAAGAAAATCAAAACTTTATCCAAATATTAAATAATGCTGGTCTAGAAAACTATGTCAATCATATTAAGATATATGAAAAATCGAATTTAAAAGATTACGATGAAATTAAAAACAAAGTTTTAAAATATCCGAAAATAATTGATGAAATTAAAGAAAATAAAACTGAATATAAATATGAGTTTAAAGAAGTTAAAAAAGCCTCTAAAGATTTAATGGATATTATCGATGATTCTCTTAAAAAGAGCCTTATTAAAGGAACAATGTCTCATGAAAAGTTTGAATTTGTTGATTTTAGTAAACTGAATGAATCAAACGATAAAGATTTAATTAACTTTCACCAAACAAAGTTTGGTAATAAATATATTAAAGACGCTAATGAATTCATTAAAGAATTTGAATTTTATGATGATGAATTAGGCATTAATGGAATAATCGATTTATTAGTCTTTTATGATGATGAAATTCATATCATTGATTATAAACAATCTAACATAGATGACCCTGCTTATGAAGATCAATTAAAGGGATATTTACATTATTTAACTAAAATTTATAAAAATATCAAAATTAAGGCATATCTTTACTCAATAAACAAAGTTTTTTCAAAAGAAGTCTTTATTAGTTGAAAATGGCTTTATTTCACTGTATAATGAAATAAAGGAAATTGTTTTATGAAAATATATAACTCATTAACCCAAAAAATTGAAGAGTTTATTCCTAAACATAAAGGCCAGGTAAATATGTATGTATGTGGCCCGACGGTTTATGATGATATTCATATTGGTAATGGTAGACCAGTTATATTTTTTGATGTCTTAAAAAGATATTTAACCCATTTAGGTTATAAAGTTACCTACGCGACTAATATCACCGATATTGATGATAAGATTATTGATAAAGCCTTATCTTTAAATATTGATGAAAAAACTTTAGCTGAAACATATTCAAACGCCTTTATGAAGGTCTTAAGCGATTTAAATGTTAAAATACCTGATTTAATTCCACATGCTACTAATTATGTTTCTGATATGACTAATTTTATTAAAGACTTGATAGACAAGGGTTTTGCCTATCAAACTGAAAGTGGTGTTTATTTTAGAGTTAGTAAAATAAAAGACTATGGGGTTTTATCTAATCAAAGGTTAGACGGTTTATTAGAAGGCGTTAGAGTTGAATTAGAAGATAAGGAAAACCCCATGGATTTTGCTTTATGGAAAAACACTAAAATAGGGTTAAACTTTAATTCACCATGGGGATTTGGTAGACCTGGTTGGCATACAGAATGTGTTGTTATGAATTTTGAATTATTTAATGACTCACTAGATATTCATGGTGGTGGTTTTGATTTAAAGTTTCCTCATCATGAAAATGAAATCGCCCAAAGTATGGCGCATAGTAATCATCACCTAGCTAAATATTGGATGCATGTTGGGAGACTTGATTTAGAAGATGATAAGATGAGTAAATCAAAAGGTAATATTATAAAGGTAAAAGATTTATTAAAGACTTATGATAAAAATAGTTACCGGTTAATGTTATTAGCTCATCATTACCGAGCACCAATAAACTTTAGTTATGATTTACAAAATCAATATCAAAAGATGTATGATAAAATATCCTATACTTTAAATAAAACTTTATTTAATTTTTATTTAAAAGAGGAAGATTTAAATAAATATACTGATACATATTTAATTGAATTTAGAAAGTTAATGGATGATGATTTAAATACCCCATTAGTAATTACCTTAATTGATGATATGTTAAAGGAATTAAATAAAAAACCTAAAGTAGAAACATATAATGCATTACATGAAATATTATTTATTTTAGGAATTACCCCTAAAATAAATAAACCTACCGATGAAGATATTTTATTATATTATAGTTGGGAAAAAGATCGAGTAAATAAAGATTATTTAAGTGCTGATAAAAAAAGAAGTTATTTAAGTAATAAAGGATGGTTATAAATATTAACGGTTTAACATATGCTTATATTGGTGATGCTTATTATGAATTAAAGATCAGAAACTTCTTAATTGATAAAGGAATAATAAGCGTTAATAAACTTCATAAACTTGCAGTTAAATATGTAAGTAGTAATGCTCAAGCAAAAGCAATTAAATATTTAATTGATAATAACATTTTAAATGAAGATGAAATATCTTATTATAAATTAGGAAGAAATAAAAGTAGTACCAGAAATGGCATTGACGGTAATATTTACCGTCAAGCAACAGGATTTGAAAGTTTAATTGGTTATTTAAGTTTAAATGATAAATTAAGATGTGATGAATTAATCGATATTACCATAAACTATTTAAGTGAAGGTATATAAAATATGGCTAAAAACAATCAAGAAGATCTATTATCTTTAATTGAAGATAATAGTCCAAAAATTAAAAGAAGTAAAAAACAAAAAGGTCCGAAAACAATTGTTGTTGAGGATCCTTTAAGAATGTCTGGCGATCCTTTAGGATTAATTAAAAAAGAAAACCAAGCAAAAACACCTCCCAGAATTAAATCAAAGGATGATGTTGTTGTTGAAAGATACAATCCAGATGTTAAAGAAGGGTTAACTAATGTTGATGTTGAACAAAGAACGATTGCAGGGTTAGTTAATACGGTTGACAAAGGTTCAACAAAAACAATTAGAAGCATTATTATTAATAATGTTTTCACTTATTTTAATTTATTGATATTTGCGATTGTAGTTTTATTAATTTGGAGTGGTGCATCGATTATGCAAACATTCTCTCTTATTATCGCAACCATTAATACTATTATAGGAATTATCCAAGAAGTTAATGCTAAAAAGATGATTGACAAGTTATCATTATTATCAGCACCAACAGCAATTGTTGTTAGAGATAATTTAGAACAAGAAATTGGAATAAGCGATGTTGTTATTGATGATATTTTATATTTAACTGCCGGCAAACAAATTATTGTTGATGCGGTATTAAGAGAAGGTAGTATTGAAGTTAATGAGTCTTTATTGACAGGCGAATCAGATCCAATTATAAAAAAGGCAGGAGATACTTTATATTCTGGTTCATTTGTTATTTCGGGTAATGCTTATGCTCAAGCTACCGCAATCGGTAATGATATTTATATCGAAAAATTAACTAGCCAAGCTAAAAAATATAAAAAACCAAAATCTGATATTTTTAAATCTCTTAATTTAATAATTAGAGTCGTTGGTATCTTTATTATTCCTTTTGGCTTAGCTTTATATTTCCTTGCCCCAGGGGCATGGAATGACCCCGCTCATATAGGTATTAATATTGTTAAAGCTGCCGGATCAATGCTTGGGATGATTCCATCAGGACTGTTTTT
>JBBACV010000022.1:0-12258 GCA_041656835.1 Acholeplasmataceae bacterium
CTACACTGGCGTCTCGCAACCTGGTTTCTGACGCGCTTGCTAACATCAAGACAGTCGAAATCCCCGATTTCAAACCAATTGGTGTTAATAACGATATCGTGCAAGCTGTTATTGGTCAGCTAATCGACCTCACTCGCCCCACGCCTGACCTAATTGACCTCACTCGCCCTACTCCTGATCTGATCGGGCGTGCTAGCACTGTAGATAAAGCCATAGCAAACGGCTGGAAAAACGCGTCAGATGACATAATCAATCAGGCTTCTCAAAACTATGGCTTAACACAAGAGCTTGCTGGTAATCTGGCCAATTATATCTCTAAAAACAAGTCCTATATACCTGATATCAGTGCTCGTCTTGATCTCCTTGCCGATAATTCTCTTTCCCAATCCAAATATGTTCTTAGTTCTCTTAATGATATTCTTCCTACTCACGTCGATCAACAATACTACACTGCACAGGATCTGATTTCTGGTGCGGCAGATGTAACGAAACAGTCTCTTAGCGATCTCGTGGCATCATACGAACGCACCATATCAGACTATACTGGGTTCATATCAGACAAGATCGCGGCAGCGTCTACCGAAGAAGAGGTCGATGAATACATACGCAATCTCACTAATGACTTCAAGTCAATCTCTGATATGTATTCTGCCGCCGATGGTGCGCTAACTAATAACTATTCTCGGTTTGCCGAGGATATCGCTCGACAGTTCGGCGACATGTCTGGCAACCTGGTCGGTGTTGCTATAGCATCAGATTACGCTGAAAAAGATGTCTCTGACAAACTAAGCAGTTTATCCTCCAAGTTCAAAGATATAATTGGCTCGTTTACTAATGGTGCCAACGATCTTGCCAAGTCTGCCGCAGCAGGTGTCATAGAATCTGCTATCCCCTATAGCACCGATGCTGCTTTCCGTGAATACGCGTCTGGCATCGTCTCCGGTCTCGCCGAATCCGATTGGACTCTCGGTGGCGAATCCGCGCCAATCGATCTTGGTTCTCTGATGAAAGATCGCGATTCCGTGCCCACTGGCGAATCTACTGAAGACATCGAAAACGTGATGCGCAATTCGTTGATGTTTAAGAACGTCGTCGTTGCAGCGGGGGGTCAGGGTCTTGATGACTACGAGATCGCCGATCTTATACAAGGCATGGGAAAACACACATATGGCACCATAGAAGACGCGATGGCCGACAGAGACGCGGGCGTAGATATCAGTGACGCGTATGTGTATGCACCCATTATCGGCTGGTCGCACATCACTAGCGGCGGTAACGCGATTCCCATCAACCCGGAAATTGATAACATACTAACTTCTATATACGATACGATGGACATGCCCAACCTCGCAGACGCTGCAAACCGGTTGCACGTGATGAGCGTCAATGAAAAATATCTATACACCCCCGGTGAAGTTGTTGCATTCGACGCGCGTGGTCTCGTGTCCAGCACACACTTCGGTACCGAGACACCATATTACGACAAGGGCGTATTTATTGCATGGATGCGTGATGCTGAAACCGGCAAATTTACCAAGTTGCACTATTCGGAAAAAAATGTTATTGATCGGACGTCCGTTGATGAAATCAACGATGTCCTTTCCGGTCTCCGCCTCAGTGTAGCTGGCGACCCTGGCGACTTGCGCACGTACGAATACACCACCGCGGCGAAAGGCCGCGACCCTGATATGTTCACTGACAACTACCCAATTGGAGCCACGTGGTACAACTATAATACTGGCACAGCATGGAAATGTGCTGGCAACACGCGTTCGTCTGCTTCATGGTATCAGATTCCAGTTGAAGATTTACCCGACCAAACTATAGAAGGATATAGCGTCGGCAGTTATGTGTGTTGGCACTATGCTAATGAGCTTGCTATCAAACTAGTTGATCGTGGATACGATGCCAAAGTTGCCCTTGCCCACAAACCCACGACAGTCCATACAGTTAAAGGCCCTGTCATTGAAGGTTCTTTACACGCATATGTTGTCGTTAAAGTTGGCGAGACCACGGTGGCTCTCGCTCCGACCGTACCAAGTGATGTGTCTTATCCGTCTGTAGAAGAACTTGCATCGTCTGGCATGGTTGGCGATGTCATAGAATCGACCTTTGGCGTTCCACCCACGTCATACGAATCCGCAAGAGCCGCTGGTATAACACCTACGTACACCCAATGGGTTGACTACGTTCTTCGAACTGGTCCCGATACTTTGGTTTCGCCGGAGTGGCAGGTCATTGAGCCACAAACTGATAAGATGTATTCGTTCTTCGATGCCGATTATGTTATCCCCGATGATGCTGGTCTCCTGATGGTTGGCGGCGATACGTATGGCACTACTGTCAAATATATCAACCCAACCGATTTCATTTATGCAAGACCCGGCGTCGATCCAAATACCCTCGGTGGCGTGTTGGATCCCGACAACGAGTATGTCGTGTGGTATGACACGCCGGATGGTGTCAAGGGTGCCTATACTGACGAGTGGTTAGACAATCTGGTTGGTACAGACGAGGCGGCAGTCAAAGTATCTGGTAAAATCGGTCACGACATCGACAAGTTCGACACCGTTCAACGATCCGAACTCGACCAAGTATTGGATCCGTTTGGTCCTATCGCACTTGACCTCCTTGCCAGCCAGAGCGACGGCATCGGCGTCACATCCGATACGATTACGATAGGCAAGATGTCTCTCGACGAGCTGTACCAGCTTAACCAGATCCTCGAAGGCAACTCAGAGAAAGTGATCGATGCCAAAATTGCGCAGCAACCATCGTACGTTCCCAGTGTCGGTGTCCTCGACCCGTTCGGGATAGTCGGTGGTGAGCGACCGTCTGTGTTTAAAGAACCCACGGTACAAACACAAGCATCGCTGTTCGGCATACATATTCCTTTCACTGGCGAGGACACAACCGACGCAGTCCCTACTCTTGGCGCTACTGAAGGCACTATCCAGCTTACCACTGCTCCTGCTCTTACTGAAACAGCAGTTGCCGAAATTTCAGCTGGTAAAGCCGAAGCTACTCCGTTCTCTGCTGCAAGCACTGAAAAAGATAGCAGGAACGCTGAAGATATTACTAAAAAACGCTCGCATGACACCACTCACATCGAAGTATCCGAGCCTCGTCGAGTTATCTCTATTGATAACCCTATATATTCTGATGTCAAACTCGCGCATGACACTCCTGAATCCCAGCGCACCGCAGCACAGGTTAAGCTCGTCGAAGCCTACGTTCCCGAAACCATCCCTGTTCCCACCGAACCAGACCGTCTGCTTGAAATCGAATCTCCTCCCGCATATCTTGAGTTCGCCAAAGTTCTTCCAGAATCCCCATACGTCGGCTGGATAGGTAAGCTTGCATCTTATGTAGTACCTGGTGCTGGCGTTGTCGAAGTCGCTAAAGACGTTTACGAAGAGGTTCCTCTTGTACAGCAGGTCGTTAATCTATACAAAGTCGTTGCTGATAAACCAGAAGAGCGCATGGTTGATCTTGGACTGATGACAGATGATGGTCGTATAACTGAAAAAGGCAACAATCTCTTGGTCAACCAGGGCGTTACAAACATGCTTGTCACCGGTTCGTCTGGTCCAATCATGGTTGACAACGTTACGTTTGAACCCGATGAAGTTCGTGATATCGTCCTCAAGTATGGTAGTGAAGAAAATATCGCTGCCCTCCAGTCGTCGCCTACCGTCTCTAAATATCTATCATTATCATCACCAAGCGAATGGTCTGATGCGAAGCTCCGTGTTTCAGACTCCGAAGACAAAGCGGCTACCATCCAAGCGGTTAAGAGTGACAACACTCGCACATATGTCCGAGTTAACGAGAGCGAATTTGGCACTGGCAAGCTTAATATCTCTGACTCTCGTATCCTTACTACTGAAGATGGTGACATAGTCGTTGAAAAGTCCGATTTTGATGCTCTTCGCAGCGAGTCTGGATACAACGCTGGGTATGTCCAGTCATATACCGTGCCGACTGGCATGGATCCTGAATCATACATATCACTCCGGTCCAGCGACCAGATTCGTAGCACAAGTTACCGTGGTAAACTCGACCTGACCGATGAAGCGCAGTCCAAGGTCAATACTTCGTTCAATGATCTCCTTATCAGTGCGCTCGCGTCCGACGAAGTCGAAGTTCCAAAAATGTCATCCCAGGATAAAGAACTCCTGGCATTTGGTCTTAATGATTCACAGGTCGAAATGCTCACCACTGGCGTCGAGTCTGAGTACGATGGACAACATGTGTCCCTCCAATCTGCTGCCGGTAGGATCCTTGACGATGAACTGTATGACCTTATAGTTGACCGTCAAAAACTTACCCTCGTTTCCGAGAACCCTGGCCTTGCTGTCGCGCTTGATTATCAAGACGACTGGATTGCTAAAGGTTGGCTCGACGAATCTGGCAATCTTACCAGTGCTGGGCTCGCTTCCCGTGACTCGATTTTCAATGACTCTATACTAGGTACATCCTACGTTCGTGATAGCGACAGAGCGTTTGCATTCAGCATGATCGACGATTCTCAGCGCGAACAGCTCAAAGCTAATGCTGGCGCATATGAACGTCTTGACCTCGTTGAACAATCGGTCGTTGGTGAGCGCGAGCTCTCGTGGTCCGAGCGGTTGCTTAAAACTGTATATTCTGGTACTGAGCTCGCTGCAGACATTTTGTACAAACCTGCATTCGATGATCCTACTCTCAACTCGGCGCTATTCGTATTCGGGTTCTTACCAGTTGGCAGGATAGCTGGCGTCGGTTCTGATGTTCTTGGTCGTCTCACTAAATCTGATAGTGGCCTTGATCTACTTGTCAAATCGTTCAAGAAATCTGATAACATTGAAGAACAAGCCAAAGCTCTCAAAGACGCCGAAGCTCGCTTGGATCCTGCTGACTTTAAGGCTCTATCGTCTGCCATCCGTAATTCACTTGGCGACGCTAGATATGGCGAGATCACCTCTGCTGCATCTAAGCTATCATCGTCTACTCTCGTATCCAGTTCGGCGTGGGCAAACAAATCTACGTTTAATGAAGTCAGGCTTGCTAGTCTCACCACCGAAGGTAAAGCCGCTCTCGCCAGTAAAACTGATCGCGAGTGGGCCACTTATCTCGCTGGCATAGGTGATCCCGACAAAGTGTCTCTGCTCGAATCCGCCAGGGCTGAAGCAATTAAACTGTCTGGTGCCGCAACCCGTGAACCAGAGCACATGACGTTCACAGAGCTTGCCAGCGTGCTTGGCTGGGGGTCCACGCAGGAGAAGCTCGCTACTAAGTCTCCCGAAGTCATTGATACCATAAAAACAAATACCAAACTTGGTGCCAGCATTGATGATGCCGCCTCTATAGGTAAAAAGCGCCTTGCCATCGAAAGCACGACTGGTAAAGACTTCTACGAATATGTATCTGCTAAACCTATCAGTAACATAACTAAAGAAGAAGCTGCACTTCTATCTAATTCTGAATTCCTTAAGCTTCAGCAATCCGCTCCTGAACATCTTAGTGAAAAACTCGTCTCTGATCTTCTCGATAAACGCAGTGCTGGCCTTGCTGATATTGTTTTGTCGTCTGGCAAACCTCTCACCGATGAACAAGTTGCTATAATCACAAAGCTCAATAAAGGCGACACCATAACTTCAAAAGAAGCCGCTCAATTACAGGAGATTGCCAACACTGTTGGTCAAAGCACTCTGCAGAAGCTTTTTAGCACCTATGCAACAAAACGTAACATAACAGCTCTTGCGGCTGCTGGCGTTGCAATCCCCTACACTGCTTACAAATTCATCGGTAACGTTGCGTTTGGTCAGTTCATAGTTGAAGAACAAGATCAAACTGCTATCCAGTTTAATCTTATGGGTGCTACTGATGATCCTATGATTTACCAGAGTGCGCTTCAGAATGCTCTTGGTATATGGACCGTCGGTGATATGTACTGGGACCACGATCTTAATCAGTTGATTCTTAATAGTGATTTCCTCAGCACCTGGGTGTATCCACAGACTGTTCCATTGTACTCCTATCACTACAGTGCTGCTACCGCGTTTGCTGACACGTACATTAAAAACGCCACTAAAATTGGTATCTGGGATGAAAACGCCGAAGGCTTTACCGTTAATATAGCTGGTGTCGGTGACGTATATGTCACTGGATTCGGTGGGCCTGTATCTCGAGACGATTACCTCGATAAGCTTAACTCCGATCCGTCTCTTCTTGGCCAGCTAGATCCCAGCACTACATTTCCTGAGTATCTTGGATACTTATATGAAGAACGCGGCTGGGACGATGATCGTGCATATCAGGAGTTCATATCTGGCAACCTTCCCAAAACTATCCAGTTCAAGAATTCTCTTCCAACTAGCGTTGTCGAAAAAATTGACGCATTTGAGAACTTAGCTCTCCCAGACGCCATCAAGAAACTCTCTCCCGAAGACCAGAAGAAAGCTATTTTATCTGGCGACTTCAACCTCAATGATACTTGGAAGCTCACCACTGTCCAAGAAGCATTTCTTAACCCAGACGGCACGTGGGACACTTCATCTATTGTCTACGCGGTTGAGTCTGGTCGACTTAGTTTGTATCAGTTGAACACCCATTCCACTAGCGCAGTTGACGCTATCATTGACGAATCTAATTGGAATCCTGAACTCAGTGATATCCGTTCCAGGTTTATGGCCGATGAAGACACCGCGTATGGTATATTGTCTCGTGGCGACTTATCCGACGTCACCGTAAAAGCAATGGTTATGAGTGGAACCCTGGCACCGAACGTTGCATCTAAAGCTGGATATGATTACTACGATGTGGCTGGTCTTCCTGACACCATTCCAATACTTCCTGGTGCGTCTGATGAATACTACGCTCGTGTCGTGTTATATGACGAAAGCATACCAGTCGATGATCGTCGCGAATTCCTCGAGAAACTTGAACCCCCTGCAAATGCCATTAATGAGGCTGGTTGGTCTTACTTATACGCTGCCGGAGTAATCGACGACGAGACACTTGGAAAACAGATCGGTTACGATAGAAAAGACATCGTTAAGCAAAATGTCCAGATAAAGGGAGCTGATGCCGCTAGGCAAGAATACCTCGCGTCTGCCAACACTGTGACTGCGCCAGTTGTCGAAATCACTATCACAGGCACCATGTTTGGCACTGCTGGTTATCCCGTAGGCTGGTTGTCTGGTATTCGAACAGGCGCTGAAACACCTACCTCTCCAGCTGGATACCTTCATCTCAACGCACTAGATGAAGGCAAGTATTCGCTTGGTGAAATCAGTTCCAACCCGGAGTTCTGGGAAAATCTATCTGATTACTACAGCAAAGACCCAGCTGGCGCAGCGGCGTGGTTCCTTGACAAGCTCGATAAAAACAGTGAGTCTACCTACACTGAAGCAAACTACGTCAACATGATTAAAGATAGCCAGCTTAGAGACACCGTCCTGTCATATATGAACAATCCATCCAACTACGAAGGCCGGGCCGAAGGCGGTCGGTACAAGTGGACTGACGAGACTGGTCAGGTTCACCAGGAGGACTTGTTTGATACCGACTCCGTGTACAAAGGTGTCTACCAGACTAACAAGCTGTATGATCCCGACGAAGGTCGCCAACTTACCAAAGCCGAGCTCGCTGAGAAGTACGGTATCAAAGGATCCTTCGCTCTTGATCCCGATGCCTGGGCTAATTATCTCAACGGCAAAGGTCCACTCGAAGCCGCATTCGTTTACTCTACCACCAAAGATGCCATAACTGGAGGAGGAGGCGGTGGAGGAGGAGGCGGTGGAGGAGGCTATAGCCCGTCTCGTACCTCGTATTCGACTGGATCACTCGGCCTGTTCGTGGACTGTAACGTCACTGCGGACGTTATCTACCAGGACAAGATCCTCGGTCAGTCTGGTGAGCTCATACCGTTCCCACCAGGCGAGTACGAGGTCACGATCTCGGCGCCAGGGTACAAGTCCAAGACCCAGATCGTAACGATCCTATCCAGCAGGACTACGAATCTGAGCGTCACGTTGTACAAAGTCGACTACACCATCTGCGATCTGGTTGATTCTATCGGTGGCTCGTTTGCCGTGACTCACGCCCATTTCATCTACGTGTACTGCATGTATCGTAAATGGACCGAGGCCGCAGCCGAAATGTTGAAACACATACCCAAACCACCAATGGTTCCAGATTCGTATTCGAGAGACGACGTTGGCTACATCTACTATCTGGCGACCGGCGACTACTCCGCGGCACAGGCACTAGTGACCACTGGCGTTGTTTGTGGGGTGTAAAATGGACATATGTGACTACTCCGACGCTGGCAAGATCACCATAAACAGCGTATTCGATGCGTGCGTGGCCAGTTACACGTTTGCCGACAAAGAGGTGTCCCAGACCGAGATCCTGCAAATGCTCCGCAACCTCGGTGATGAGTGCGAGACCACCGAACCTACCTATCCAGGCGCAGAGCTCTGTGTCGTCGACTACGTGATAGATGGGGATACCATCAGTGTCTTTGTCTGCCCAGATAACGTGTGTACTTTGGCTCCACTCGAAGCTTTGCGTATTCGTTTGTGGCACACGAGCGTGAACGAAATTGATTACCCCACCGGGGTCGAAGCCAAGGCTTGGGTCCAGGATCGTATTCGAGAGGGCGACACAATTTCTTTTGATCGGAAAGGGCTTGATCCGTATGATAGGATCCTTGCTGTCGTGTACTCCGAAACTGGTGAAAACATTAACACGGGCTTGATAGCTAGTGGTTTTGGAAGGCCGTGGACGGCAGAAGAAAGCGCATTATACGAGACCGAGATCCCGGAAGGTGGAGAACCCGAAGAACCACCGTTCGGTACCACCATAGAATTTGTCGGTATCAACACCATGCCGTCCAGTATAAATCTCGGTGCACAGAACTGGATCAGTGCGACGTACCGAAACACTGGAACAACATCTGGCAAGTTTTGGATCGGGATTCGTCTGCAAGGAGAGGATGGTGTCGACTGGAGGTATACCGGGGATCCTGATTATGCGTCGACTATCGCGGCTGGCGAGGAAAAGGAACTATGGGTTGCCTTTACGCCTCCCACCACGTTAGTTGGATCGCTTAGAATCTTCCTGGTGCTGAACAAGGTATAATAACCATCGGTTAAATAAAGAGGTATGCTATGGTCACTACTGCACAAAACGTCGAAGCGGTGTACAATGCCACAAAACGGTGTCGTACAACTGAAGAGATCATGAAAACAACGAACCTGCCACAAGACGTGGTTGAAGAAGCGTTGCGCACGCTTAAATCACTTGGTGTGGTCGCGTCTGATGACGCTGGCAGGCAGTGTAACATCGAATCAATAAAATCGCTCAAGTCTAAATTTGACAAGGTTTGCGTGATGTGCAAATCATGACGATAGACGATGCGAAAAATACGTTTGACACATCAATCGCCCAGCTCCTTGTTACCGTGGACGAGAAACTGGCCGAACTAGAAGAGTCGTATCGAACCAAGGTTAAAGGACTCGCTCCTAAAATCCTCGAGCACCTCGACGGCATTGAAATAAACACTGTTCTCCGTGGTCCTGTTTTGACCAATATGCTGAACGATGCCGTCTCCGGTGCGAACGACGTGATGAGTACTGGGTTCGAAGAACAGAACTTTTTCATCAACCAGCAGGTAGAAAACATCCAATACGATTACCAGGCAGGAATAGAGCTTGCTGTCGATAAATTTAATAAAGACATATCTGCCTTGAAAAACTGGACCGAAGAGATGACTGCACGTCTCGAAGAAGTGTCTACCGAAGTCGGTGACAAAATCGCTGCAACGCATACCTCGTTTGTCGACAAGGTTGAAGCGTGCATGACCAATATAGGTAACATATCGTCTGAGGAATCACAGGTCCTGTCCAGCCAGATCGATTCGTGGGTCAAAAACCGACCGATGATTCACTTGACTGGTTTCATTCAGCTCCCCCAGGCACTGTACCGTGGCGAAAGTAACCGGTTCCGTATTGGTGTGGCAAACACGGGCGGCGAGGACTGGTATGGGTGGATAGGGATGAGACTCGTATTAGAAGACGCCGACGGTTATGTCCAAGGTTCTTGGGACTACAATTCCAGACCAGGCAAGACCCCGGTTCTCGAGGCGGACACAACGTCTGTGTATTCAGTAGATATAGGGGTGCCCACCGAAGTAGACGATGGTGATATGCTAACGTTATTTCTGTTGGTCAACAGCACATGACGTTAGTCATGGGCTTGTGGCTCCGCAAAAAATCGGGCCACGATGGGCAGATTGACTGCTACCCTCGCTGCAATGTTCGTTGCGGCAATGGTGTCGGCAGGGCCAGAGAAACCACAACAGACACACGCAAACCGATCCCGAGTAGGTCGGTTGGATCTGGAAATATGTAGCAGCGGGAATAGGTACACATTCCTCACCGGCTTAAAGGGCGGTGTTTCCCCTGTACCACAGGTGATTATATGACCCAAGTTGAAGAAATCGAAATAGGATCCATCGGTGGATCGGGTGGTGTCCAGATCGGCAAGCTCGCGGTCGTTACTCGCGAAGTAGAGGTCACTCCCGAAGGCGACCAGCCTCTCGAGCTCGGCGCCATGGTGATTGCTCCTGCAGAAATTCCGTTTCTTGGCGTCGCGGAAACCGTAAGAACAGTATCTGAAAACGTAATTGTTACATCAGATGACCTTGTCACGGTCTACAAGGTTCTCAGCACATGTATTCCAGTCGCAAGTCTTTATGCGGCATTCGGCGAAACACGCACGAAAACATGTATAAGAATTTTAGAAAAAATAGGCGTCGTGGTCGACGACGGCGCCGGGTACAAGTGCAACGTCGCCGCCGTTCAGCAACTTGTCGATGGTGTTTCAGAGCTTTGCATCAAATGACAGAGATATCGGGGTAGTCAGGCCCCTTTCATCTCTGCCTGGTCATAAAGTCCACCCAACGATTCCGCAAATGCCTCGCGTAACGCATGAACTAACGCGACTTTACGAATCATTGTCGCAGGTCTCTGTTCCCACTGTCGGTTGGGACGTTTGTATTCCCCCAGCGACACCGAGGCCTTGAATGGCTCGTTTACGCCGGTTCTGTATACTTCTGCCCAACCACCAAGCAACTTCTCGCCAGATGCTACGAACTCTCCTTCCCGGTCGAAATGCAGCACACCATCGTTGTCTTCGATTATTAGTCCGGCTTTGAACCCACCAAAGTTTGGGTTTTCTTCTGCTTTTCTGACAAATGCGTCCTTACCGACAACGATTGATGTCTCCATTTCACCCGTCTTCTTGTTCTCGAACGCGATTAAGTATACCTCGCGCATGAACGGGTCCAGTTTCTTTGTCTTACAGACGTTTAAAAAGATGTACGCGTCCGTGTCTGATGCCGCCGGGCAAAAGAACGCCTTTACGTCTGCGATGGTTAGTTGTTCTACCGGCTTGTCCGGTATCGCCGAAGGTATAACAGCAGGCACTGGTCCGAAAATGGCATCCCGTATCCTGGTAGCTATTGGTGTGTCTGCGGTTTGGACCATCGCACCACTTGTTGCATTAACGGTTAGTGGATCCTGTCCATTTGTGCTTACCGTGATCGTGTTTCCGTCGCTGGTGTATAATACACCCAGATCTGGGAACTCGCTTGCGATTTTTTCTACTTCCGCTCGCACCTTTCTCTCAATGTCGGTCTCTTTTGCTTTTGGCACTGGCTTTGGTGTCTGTTTCTTAACTGGCCTCGGTGCTTCCTCTGGTACGACTTCTTTTCCGGAAAGATCAATTGGCTCGTCCTCGAAATCCTCTTGTCCTGCCCCAAGCACTTCGTTCACTTCCTGCTTGACTTCGTCACTGTGTGGCCCACTGGATTGCAGCATGAGTTTTCCGTCCTTGATCGCCAGTTTCAGGTACGTTTCCTGGACCATGTAAGACACGTTATCCGGTTTCTTTATTGGGTCGTACCCCTTCTTCTTGGCCCAGGCGTACACCGTATCGATTGCGGCCTTGTTCATGTCTTCAGTCGTTTTGGTCATTCTTCTTTCATCTCCTCTAACTGGTTATATATATCGTGAAACACGAATCCAACCAACATAGCTTCGTCCGGTTGCAGCGTTTTTGCGAGCGCGAACACATCTCTTAAAAGCTCGCCTGTGTATTCATTTGCTTCCGTGATTTCTACAACCTGCTCGACTAACTGGTCAGCCCGCTCCTCCGTGATTCCGATCAGGTCACTCATTTTCATCTTCGTCGTCTCCCGCGCCCACT
>JBBACV010000023.1:0-12108 GCA_041656835.1 Acholeplasmataceae bacterium
GAGTATCAACACCTGCAAATATTGCACTAAGATCAAATTCTCTTACTCCGGTAATTATAGGAGTTTCGTAGCTAATGTGGAAAAAGAATCCATACGCAATATCAGCACCATAAAAGTACAAACCAATACCACTTTGTATTGCGCCAGGATGTGATATGTAAAAGCTTAAACCTTCTATGTCTAAGATAACCTTGCAGTTACTAAAAGTTATACCGTCAAAAGGTATATCTGAAGGAGTTGAAGGATGGGAACCGTAGCCAGGATCACTAATATCACCCCACTTTACTAAGTGTGATTGCCAACGAGACGTAAACCCTGTACTTGGTATGCTTACATAGTAGTAGGTGTTATATATTGGGTCAGTAGATACTGAGCAAGGTAGAGCGTTGTTTACAATAATCCAATTATGATTCTTCGTCAGCACCCCGCCCCACGGCTCCCAAATAGCATGACATTTTCGTTTCTCGCCTACGTGCGAAATCACGACATACGTATTATCTTTTAAATCTTGTAGTGCCACAACTTCATCATCTACAAGAAATGCAGACGCTGCGTTTTTAAGTGAGCCATTGTCAAGTATCTCTATCTCTGGGTCACCCTCTTTTCTGTCGCAGTTATAGAAAATAGGAACTCCAGCATGCTCATGCCCTTTAATCTCAACAGTACAAGTATCCCATTCGGACTCAGCGTGTTCTGAGTCTCCTTGTAAGATACGTTCTTTTATGACACCTTTTACATAGGTGAATCTTTGAAGAACGCCGACTGTCTCAAAATTCTTTTTGGGCATAAATACTCTTTTTAGCCCCGCCGAAGCGGGGCTAGGTTAGGGGTTATGAGGAGGTGCACGAAATGACGTACGTGATGGCAAGCACGTCCGCCGTCAAAACTGGGCGAACCGCGGAAAACTTCTTAGCACACATAAGCTTTCCGGTGGCATCTATCTTAGGTTGGGTAGTCGTAATAAAAGCTCCATAAATGCCAGGAGAGATATCCTGGGCGATCGTAAACTCTGCTTTATTCGCTGCATTAGTAATAGACGCTGTAGTAGTCGTAGCTGCTGTGTACGCAGGTCGGTTTGTAGCCGGCGTATAATCAGCATCTTGACATTCGCCATAAGTACCAGCAGCGCCCAAATGAACAGCCGCAGTATTAGCATTTGCAGGAGATATATTATTCTTAAAGATACCCACATATTGAGCTGAAGGTCGAGTAGCGTCTTTAAACATGACATTTAGCATGTAGGCCATGCCTTCAGTCGTAAATGTGTTAAAGCCAGACTCTTTGTGAATAAGCTCTTGATTACGAAAATGCTCGAGAGTCACAAAGCCTGTAAACTTAAACTTAGCCTCTAGAGCGTGTTTAGCCGCATAAACAATATCACGATCGTCCAAAAAAGGTTCTACGATCGGATTTACCTGATGTATTCTCATGATTTCTCCTTATGGAATTAAAACACCGTTTCTATAAACTTCACAGATAGCTTCATCTGTAAAACCTGTTTTACTAATAGTTTCTTTTCGTGCCTTGTCAGATGGAATTATTCCGCTATTCTTAAAAGCGTTGGTTGTGTCTGTATCTTCGGCACCAGTCCCGCTATGGCCTTGACTGAGTTTAGAACTTGTAAGAAACTGAAAAAGGCCTTCGTAGCTTCTGTATAAAGACGCGCCGCGCTCAGGTACGCCCATTCTTAATTTATGCTTAGTAAGATTGTAAAGCCTACCCATTACATTACCGGCCACTATGCCTTCGCTCGTTCGCCAAACAGGCACTGTCACAAAACCTTTTTCAGGAGTCCCTAAGACATCACCAAGCTCAGGAAGGTTGTTAGCATAAACCAGGGTTCCTGGAATTGAACCCGCACCAGCTGCTTGCTCTTGCATCTGCTCAGGCTCATTACCCAGCATAAATATCGTTTTACTACGAAGACCAAAGAACATACCAGTGGATACTCTTGCAATTAAAGTTACTTCGTCGTCAAACTCAAACTTGTTCTGTGAAGACTTAAACCAAGAAGTCTCAAAAGGCTCACTGTAATAAACTGTTGACCCAGACGCTCCCCACATACGACCAAAAGCAAAACAAAGATGAGACATATTAGGTGGTGGATTACACAAGAAAGTCGGTAAAGGCTCAACTGAAGGAATACTCGTGATCATATCTACCGCACCGGCTAAATAAAAGATTCCTTCATTTTCATCGGTTACCCACACAAGCGCTCCGGCTGGTCGATTGAGGATTTGAATGCCACCTTCAACTGTCAACTCTATACTTGTTATTGGCCCATTACCAGAGATATCGTCATTAACCATGTTAGTCATAGTGACATGATAAGTTCCTACGGGCATTGCGCCTGCTGCTTGAACTAAAACCGGGCCGTTGGGTAATGCTATTCCCCAGTCTGTTACTGTATCGGTTCCTGGAGAATATACTATATTCCACCAAGGATTTGAAATATAAACTTTATCATCAACTTCTTCATAACTTAAAGTGTCTTCAGGTCCTGATATATCAGTAACTTCTTTTAACACTTTCCCCTCAATGCGGTACAGTTTTCCTGCTGCTGCGACCAGCATACAAGAAGTTCCAGCCCATAATGAGTGAGCTCCGGCTAGGGTCAAGAATAAGGTTTCACCGGAACGTTTTCTTATATTACCTGAGAAAGAAACATCGGCATTCACGACAAGTCTTGGTTCAGCCAGACGAGCCTCGGCGTTTGACCAGAAGTTATCTTTGGCTTTTATGTTATTCATTCCTGTGAATGAGGATACTCTTATCTCAGGCATTGGCATAGCTAAATCCTGTAGTCATGTCTGTGCGGCTCAGGTCGCGATTTACCTTCAAGCATCAAAGATGAGAGCTGTGCAATTCCTTGCTCGAACATCATCAAGTGCTTATCAGTGTTAACTTTTACTCCATCGACTCCGTCTTCGATCAGGGCATAAATTTCTTTGCAGACAAAAGATACCAGAAGCTTATACTGAAGAAAGTCTGGAATACAAGAAGGAGTATCTCCGTCCAAAGAGAGATGAGTCGGCTTCTGATAAAACCCGCAGACTAAAGTGTCTACCGTCGTTGGAATAGGATAATAAATAAGAGAGCCCGCGCGTATTGTAATTGCCTCAACATCACCGCTTTCTAGAGATACCGCGTAGTCAGGATAGTCTCGCAGTAGCAAAGCGAGTGAAGAATATATCTTTATGTCATCTTCAGTATTTGTGGACACTACTGAATATAGATTGCGGTCATAGTTCCAACTCACAGGAATTGCAACGATAGGAACATCAGCTTCTGTGACGACTGACCCTGAGGACTCGAGGGCAGGAAGCAGCACAAGCTGAGCTATGGTATCAATTCCCTCGTTAATATAAGAATCTATATCCTCAGGGCCGTATCGCTCGTCCTGAATTATACCCGTTATTCTATTTCGTATCTCAGACAAAGTCGGCATTGTTAACCTCTCATGAAGCTTTGAGGATAGGCGGAAAGTATAAACTTAGCGTAGAACTCAGGAACGTTTGCTCTTCCAGAAGAGAAATCAAATTCACCGAACTTATAGTTTTTCTTTTTACCCTTATAAATGACGGGAATCATATTGATTCCTTCATAAGTTGGCTCGATGACTTCAGTCGTATCTTCTTCTCCAGGAATCTCATATTTACTAAGTTTAGCATAACGTCTTTGCAAGTAATTCTTTAAATTATCTGTAAGTCCGTTATCATTACAATTGATATACCGATGAGTACTTTTGACTTTATAAGTCTGAGTAGTTGTCATATAAAGCACTTCATCAGGATACTCAGGCTCACCATCAATAAATGAATTAAAGTACAACAGCTCAATTGAGGCAAAACCCGTAAAAATCGGAAACATCCTTGCGAGTTCTTTTAATTTTTTGGACTCGTAATAATAAGGCGCGTGCGTTCCATAATTGTAAAGTGTTCGCTGAGGAAAAGCTTTGCTAAGCTGAACAGTTGCCTCTTGAACACGTGATGACCACGGAGTCGGCATATTAAAACTCGGAAATGCAGATAAAGCTTTAGGAGTCCTAATATCTGCCAAAGTAGTTGGCTTTAAAAAGAATGTATCGTCATTCATCCAAATAAAGTCTTCAAGTTCATTCGCACAAAGTTCTAACTTGGCTGCTGTGTCCAAATAAGGATTCGCGTGACGTTCACTCTTTATGTGATTAATGTTGTGCGCCCATCCTGGTATATAGTCACTTATAAGGAATGGCTTGATCTCGCCTTCAAAGTGCTCTTCGAGCGAACGAAGGGAGTATCTTATCTCATCCCACTTTGATTTAATGAACGGGTACACAACATTAATCATATAAAGTCCTTTGTTAGGCGCGGGTGCCACGCCGCCACATGGCACCCGCTGGGAGCAACGCGCGGAGGTTTACGCGTTGGGGTCAAGTGCATAAGAGTCCAAGGCTACACAGCCAAAGGACTTGCTATTAAAAATAGTACGCTTGATGCCGAAGATCGTGCCAGCCGTAATAGCCAGAGCGTTGCCACGGTCGTCTTTCTCTTCATTCCAAGAATAACGCGTGGGACCGGAATCCTGACCATAAGCCATAAGACCAGCCTGAGCACCGAGGAACAGAGCGCGAGCCGCAGGAAGAGCACCAGGGCTAGAGCCATCAGGTGCGCCGTAATCGTTAAAGCGAATCACGTTACGGTGTTTGTGCAGGATAACATCTGCGTACTCACCAAGACTGTTTTTATACAGCCGCGATCCTTCACCCTGAGCACCGGTGGCTGCTTTAGTAATATCTAGCCAGTCATTGGTCGTAGTGGAGGTACGAAGCTGATACGCCTGGAAGGTGTGCATCAGGCATACATATTTCTTGGTGCCATTAATATTAAAAGGCTGAATCATCGGGTCGACAGTCTCGGCGATCGCAATAAACTTCTCAATGTCGACCAGCGCAAGTTTATCATTCGCGTCAAGATCGGCTTTGCTAGTGGCATCGCCAGCGTACATCTGATGCGTCGCATCAGGGGCTACAAGAGCATTATTAGCGCGTCCTGTCCAAGTAGTAGCCGTATGGAAGGTCGTATCAACGCCGCGAGCACCAGCCAGATAGCACATAATCTCTTCGTCTATCTCTTCAGCCCACCAAACGGCGAGAGCGTCACGACCTTCTTTACGCAGATTATAAGGAACTCTCTGCTCGGTCATTTTGCCTTTGGACTTGGTTGACTTTCTAAGCTGGTCGATAAACAGGGCGTCGTTGTAGAAGGACAGAGCTTCTTCGCCAGTCGCATGGCCTTCAATAACCGCGTCACCTTCAATACCAGCGTTAGACAGTTTCATTCTGAGGCCGATGGTAATTTTCTCACCTGCAGCCTTATTGAGTTCAGTCTTCAGAGTAATAAGACTGTCTTTACTCTCGCCAATAAACTTCGAAAAATAGGAACGCTTTGCAGCTTCGACAGCCAAAGAAGTTGACCATCGTTGTACAGCAAGAGCATTTCCTAATGCAAATTCAGTCATAGCCATAAGTATTTCTCCTTAGTTATTCCTCGGAAAGATACGCTTGAAGTTCTTTGTCTGACAGCTTCATAAGTTCAGCTTCAGAAAGTACACGTTTAGCTTTAGGAACGTCAGACTCACTGGTTGTGATATCATTCAAAGACTTAAAGTTCTTTCCAGAAGATTTAATTTTTTTAAGTACTTCATTTTCAATTTCGCCACGGAGCTTTTTCACAATCGCTTCTGAGTCTACAGCAACCTTATCTTTAAGGCCTGCAATAAACTTTAAAACTCCGGCAGCTTGTTTTCCAAGGTACCGAGGAGTCGTCTCACCCGGCAGCACAATCATCGTCTCAGGGTTAGTCAGGAAGAACAAGTCTTCAGTAAACCCTAGGGACTCCGCAAACTCAACAAGCTTCGTCTGGGTATCTGACTTCTCGTCAAAGATCCCAGGAACTGCTTGCTCCATCAAATCAGCAGTTTCTTTAAACAGAACTTTAGCCTGCTCGTGAGCTTCGGCCTTCTGCTTTTCGCTCTGCTGTTTTTCGGCTTGCCGCTCCTTATAGTTCTGAAGCTCAAGCATGTATGCTATAGCTTCTTGCGGACTTTCCTCAGCAAGCTCAATCAACTCCAGCTTAGAAAGAACTTGAAACTTCTCTTCAGTTTCCTCATTCTCTACTTTTGTTTCTTTACTCTGGGCAAGCGCGTCAACCTTTTCTTGCAGAGATTTAATCTGCTCTTTTAGGTAACGATTTTCTTCGCGCGCCTCTTGGACAGCCTTTGTAGGAACAAACCCTTTAGGAGGAGCTTCAGCTTTCGGAGGAAGAGGCTCCGTCTTTTTCTCTTCTGCTGTTTCCTTCTCTTTAGGTTCAGGTTCCTCGTCAGCTTCTTCCTCTTCGATGCCCATAAGGTCATCTTCAGAGATATCCTCGAGGCCAAGCTCTTTAAGCCAATGATCTACAGACTCTTTGCCAGTTGGCTCAGTAGTGTCATTAGACTCAGAAGGCTTATCAGCCCCAGTAGGCTCAGTAACATCAGTAGTCGTAGAGGTCTCATCAGTAGTTGTTGTCTCAGTTGTTTCTGCCGTTTCTGTTGATTCTTCACTCATTTATCCTCCTTTAACGTCTCGATGGACGAAATTTTAACGTCTCGCAGGACGAAGTTTATATTCCCTTACCGGGAGCATTTGGAAAAATATTATCAAAATTCTCTCTATACTTTCTATCCGCGACTACGTCTTTGTCGCGATTCCAACACCGAAAGTTACGCCCGTTTGGTAGCTCTCGATGGGAACGGAATTGCTTTTCCGCCTGTGCTTCGAACCTTGCTTCCTCTTGCGGTGTCATCTTCTCCTCCACCTATAAGTTTCTCTGCTAACTCATGGCCTTTTGCAAAGCCATCCTGCTCGGCCATCTGCAACTGTGCATGAGCTGCAATAAGCTTCGCTTCACCATCTGCGCGCTTAGACAAAGTCTCAGCTGCAATCTTCTCATGCTCAAGCTCTTCGCGTTTCTGAGCATTGGCCTGTTGCTGAGCTGTAAGTGCGTCTTGCTGTTGTTTCGCTTCCAAAAGTTTTTGTCGTCGTTCTTCTGCCGTCATATCCTCAGTCTCGTCAACCTGGCCCGTAGCCAAACGAATCTTTCCAAGAATACGTTCTTTCTCCGGAATATCAGACAACTCAAAGGCCACATTAAGCAGCGGAGCAACTGCTTCCGGAGGTGCTTTGTTAATCGCAGAAAACAGCAGGTCAAGATTCTTCTCGCGCATAGTATCGGATATCTCTTTGGTCGTTATGACTAAGTCAAACCGTGCTTGCGTAATATCATTCTTAACCTCAATCTGTCCCATCTCGTTTTGTATCTGCTTATTAATCTCAACAAACTTTTCAACCCCAGACAGACGGTCAATAACTCTAAGAACTTTCTCCTCTGTCCAAGTATTCTGTATCAACGAAAGAATTTTCTCGCCCAGAATTTTTTGTGAGCGATACATGTTCTCCATCAATGACAAAGTAACTGTGTTGCTAAACTCGCGTTTCTTCTCTAACGAGACGCCAGACTGGGCGGGAGTGTTATAGCCGAGTGCCTCATCGTTAGCACCGACTATCTCCTTCATCTCCTGCTCAGACTGCTGCATCATCGCGATCTGAGGCGCAGCTAATTCAGCAAGTTCATCAACCTTAATCGCACCACTCTTACCACGCTTCATTACGACAAACCCGTCAAGCCGATTTACCTCGTCATGCGTAGCATTGAGATCTTCTGCTGCATCTTCTTCTATAATCGTGCGTCTACTATTAAGAAGCGCGAGAGCCATGGAGCGTCGTTTATTAACCTCCATGTTCTGTTCGCGGATTTGTCTCGGAATACCGAAAGGCTGATTAAATCGGTTTAAATATCCTATAAAAGGCGTGAACGGATACTCGGAGTGGGGAAAAGGTGACGGAATGTCTTGAAGGAGCAAATTTCCAATAAAGGTCGCAGTATACATTTGTTTGACGCTCGCCTGGACTAACTCCTTAGCCGCGAGAGTCATATTGTATTGTACGTTAAGAGGAAACTTGTCCATCTCATAGGCTCTGCCGTCATGCATGACCGCGAACCAGGTGGGCTCGATCACGGTATACCACATCTCTACTGGACGGACGCGTTTTCGCTCCTTATTAACCCACGTCCCACAGGACAAATAATTTCTATAATTCTCAATCTCAGTCCCAATGTCTTCTTCATTGGCTGAGAAGAACGTCGCATGAGTATCCTCTGAGCCCCACATCTCAGCGCAAGCATCGTCAATCTCTTGCGCCTTTTTGGGAAACAGCATCTTAAGGTCTTCAATATCTTTCCAAGAGGACGTTAAGACATACCGACACTCATTAGTGTCAAACCAAGGAGATGCGTACGGGTCCCACATGACTGAGTACCAAGGAAGCTTCTTTAGAGATATATTCTCTCGGCGCGGGTCATTATTAAACCCAGTGTAAATACATCCGAACCCAGGAATGATCGCGTTCTGAAATGCTTCTCGCTGTATGGCTGGTCCGCTATTCTGGTCTGCGACCATCGCAATCGCCTCAGATACAACCTGTGCTAACTCATTGTCATGCTTGGTGCGGCCCTTAGCGATGATGTCCTTCTGGTTGCGAATATAGTTGCCGTAGACTAGGTTAATAATAGGAAACACACGATTAATAGTAAGCGCATTGATACCCTTCTTGTCGCGCAAGGACGCAACGTCCAAAGAATCCCACTGAAGGCCGTCATAAAACTCCCAGTCACGCCAGCTCTCTCGCTGCCACACGATATGCTGCTGGACAGCCTCTGATGTCCAAGATTGAAATGTAGATAGGGTCGGTCGCTTTATCTTTACTGTAGCCATCTAGAGGCTTCCCTTTGTCTTTTGAATGGTTTTGTGCTAACTGTATCGCCCTTAATGTGAAGCATCAAATACTGCAGGGCATCGTGTGGATGCGAAAACTTGTTTTTGTCTGGTACGCTCATAAAACGCTCGTCACCAACTACCTGAATACGCCGGTAACGATACCCACCGTTAAACCCCTTACGTAGTACTTTGCAGTCAGGGTGTAACTGAAAGGCTGGTTCACCGCCGCTCATGAGCTCTAAGTAAAATCGGACCGCCTCAATACGCATCGTAGCATTATTAGTGTTGGCAGGAATGACCTCGATCCCGAGGTCGTACAACTCCTTAAACACCGTCTGCTCGTCGGTCTCAGACCGCTTATTGCCAGCAGGGTCACCGATCCATGTTATCTGCGATGCCGGCGTGATACGCTTCTTTAAAAAGGGCTTAATGACAAAGTTATAAAACTGGTTAATCCCAGTGTTCTCACTCACAAGCTCAGCAAAGATGTTAATCTTACCCTTAGGCGATATCTGTCCAAACACAGCAGACGGAGTTAACCCAAAGTCAAGACCCGCGAATACCGGTTCATCCGGCATATACATAATCTTAGGATTGACATGCAGGTGGTCTCGCCATTGCTCCTTATAGATTGGCTTACCGTCAGATATCGTGCCATAGTTATTAGCAATGTTAACATTGACCCAGTCATCGTCTTTGCCCTCAATGCCAGCACCATAATAGTCCTCGGGCAGGTTCTCTATGTTCTCAGCCTTGGGATTCACTTGCCACCGTCCTTGGCTGTCCTTGGAGACCGCGCCAGGCTGAACGAAGAATCTCCACCCCTTCGGCTTCGTCTCTTCGGCCAGAGTATACAAATAGTGGTCGTCGTCGACCTGGTTGGTATCACCGATAACCCCATGCCATGTGCAGCCTCCGTGCAGAGGAGACGGAAAGCGTCCATGCCGTAAGTCGCACATGTCCAGAACAGGTTTTGGAAGTTCTTTGATCTCGTTGAGCCAGAACCCAGTTGCCTGAGCGCCTCTAAGCTTCTTGACAGCTTGCGGCCTGTCGAGCGCCAAAAATATAAACTCGCTCTTGACAATCGTCTTGTCCTGCAACTTAAAGAGCAACTTGTGCGTCGGAGGCTCAATGCCACCTCCCTTAAAATGCCCAAGCTCCCCAAAGAGCTCCATCCAGTCTTTAACAGTCGTACCCAAAAGGTCCGGGTAAGTATTTCGTATGGCATAAAAGCGGGTGTGGCGTATCCTCTGGGCGTCAGGCGCTTGATTGCACATAAAGTAAAATATCTTTTCGCAAGACGCATAAGTTTTCCCACTTCCAAGAGGACCCGTTATAATCATCACCCGGTCATGACACTTATAATACTCATCTAATACGCGCGTGTCCGAGTGATCAGTTATATACTTAAACCGCATTTACTTACCGCCACGGCCAGTAAGGTCCCTTATGATTGCCGTAGGCAGTCCATTCTCATCAATCCCTACTGACACAGACGCCGCACCACCGGCAGATAAAAGACCCTTAGACATGTCCTTATACAAAGAAGCAAGAGTCCTAACGCATGACGCGGAAGGACTCTCCATTGTATCTATAATCTCTTTGGCCTTATTAAGTATCCCAACCTCTACGTCCAAATATTTTTGGGCCAAGAGCAGGTCTTTGGCCAGAGAGTACGCCTGCAACTTACGACGTGTCTGCTCGATAAAAGCATTAGACTTGAGCTCGAACTCGTCGTCCCCTTCCTCGATCTCGAGAGGTAAAGAGTCCTCTTCTGACCAGAGAGGTTTCCACGACTTGTTAGCGGCCTCACGCTGGAGCAGATCTAGAGGAATACCAGCTCGCTGGGCAATGATCGCGAGAGGAACATTTAGTATTTCGTACTGCAAACGCAGAGTTTCTAAGTCTAAGGCCATGTCAATTCAGCTCCGTATAAATCTATTCTTCCTTTCTACTATATCATGTTTTAAAGGAAAAGTAAACGATTATTTTCTTAAATTGCTAAATAATATACAGCACATGTAGTGTATTCGCGGGCTGTATATTCACGAACTGTATATTTGATTTCACGTGACGCTTCATATTTTTGGAGGTCATATTTCACAGCAACAGCTTTTCGCAGTAACAGCTTTTCACAAAGTGTATATTCAGTTTCAGAGCTCCAAATTTTGTGCACTTTCGCCGCTCTATTTCACAAAGTGTATATTCAGTTTCAGAGCTCCAAATTTTGTGCACTTTCGCCGCTCTATTTCACAAAGTGTATATTCAGTTTCAGAGCTCCAAATTTTGTGCACGGGGATTAACACATGAGATCGTGCTTTTTATTTTAAATACGTACACCCCCTTATATAATAAATTTTTATATATCTGAAATCATAAATAAATAAAATTTTATTTATTTATTTCAAAAAATTTTTTATAATAATTCATAAACTTCAAGAAGATTTATTTTTATTTTATATATTCGTGTGTGTGATATAAGAATTGTCTTGTCTCACGTAATATAACACACGAAGATAACGTGTGATTCGTTAAGGCACTGAGAGATCAGTTGAGCTACACTGGCGAAGAGCACATCAACACGAAAGGAGTTTTATCATGGCTAAAGCAATCAATCGTAAGGCTAACGGCAAAGTTGTTGAAGTTAAAGCTGTTGAGACTGTTGCTCAACCGACTGTTGAAGAACTGATGAAGCAAGTTGCTGAGCTTCAAGCACTGTTGAGCACGACCAAGAAAGCAGCTGAGACTGCAGGCGGGGGCAGGATGCTTGCTACTTATGAAGCGCTGGTTGCTAATATGCCTTGCTCGACTGAGAAGCTGAGCAAAGTTGTGGGTATCAGTACTCACAACATTGGCTCTCAGCTCTCGTACCTGAGAGCAGGACGTGGCTTGATGCACGGCATTCCGATCGCTAAGAACTCGAAAGGACTGCACATCATTGAACGTGATGAAGCTGGTAACATTCCGGCTTTCGTGAAAGCGCCTAAGAAGGCGTAAGACAAAGGGCTCGGCCTGACAAGCCGAGCCCCACTTAATACTGAGTATTAAGAAATTAATACTCAGTATTAAGTGATTGAATGTCTCAGTCACTTAGGAAGAAACACTATCACAGTCCAGCTGAGCTGGATACAACACGAAAGGAGAGGCTATGAACTTTTGGGAACGAGTACTGACTGGTGTGATGTTTGTTGTCATTCTTGGAGGAAGCTTGATGTATTCATTTATTCAAACGCTGAAAGGAGCAATGTAATG
>JBBACV010000024.1:0-12105 GCA_041656835.1 Acholeplasmataceae bacterium
AATAATTCCCGTTATTGTTGGTTCAGCGACTAAAAATATTGGTGTTGAAACGTTACTTAATATGTTAATTGATTATCTTCCATCACCAGATGAATTAAAAGAATTAGAAGCTAAAGATACTAAAACAAATGAAATTGTTAAATTAAGAACATCAAATGATGAACCTTTTAGTGGATTTGTTTTTAAAACAATGGTTGACCCATTTATTGGAACAATTTCATTTATTAAAGTTAATTCAGGAGTGGCAAACTCTGGAATGGAAGTTTATCACTCGGGAAGTGATTCAGTTATTAAACTACCAAATCTTCAAAGTTATTTAGGTAAAGAAGGCAGTCAAGTTGATACAGTTAATGCTGGTGATATCTTTGTTGTCACCAAGGTTGATCAATTAAAAACTGGTGATACAATTTCTGATCCTAAAAATAGAATTGTTTTTGATAAGGTTTTATTACCAACTCCAGTTATTTATAAAGCTATTTCTCCTCAAAACAAAAAAGATGAAGATAAAATTTCAATGGCTTTAAATCGTTTAAACATTGAAGATCCCTCTTTTGATATTGTTAGGAATAAAGAAACTGGTCAATTATTAATTGGCGGATATGGTATTTCTCATATAAATTATATTATTGAAAGAATGAGTAATATCTATAAGGTCGCTGTTGATTTCCATGAACCTAAAATTGTTTACCGTGAAACAATTAAAAGAAAAGGTGAAGGGGAAGGTAAACACCGTAAACAATCAGGTGGAGCCGGACAATTTGGTCATGTTTATATTAGATTTGAACCAACCGAAGAAGATTTTGTTTTTGCTGAAGAAATCTTTGGTGGAGCCGTTCCAAGATCATATTTCCCAGCGGTTGAAAAAGGTTTAGTTAAAACTTTTGAAAAAGGTCCTCTGGCAGGATTCCCGGTAATAAGAGTAAAGGCTACTTTATATGATGGTTCATATCACTCAGTTGATAGTAATGAAATCTCATTTGTTCAAGCAGCTGATTTAGCTTTTAAAGCCGCTTTAAAAACGATTGAACCAACCATCTTAGAACCAATCTTAAAACTTAGTATTAGAGTTAAAGAAGCCTATGTTGGTGATGTTATGGGCGATATGAATAAAAGACGTGGTCGTATTTTAGGAATGGATCAACAAGATAACGCAACCATTATTACTGCTGAAGTTCCTGAAGCGGAAGTAGTTTCATATGCAATTGATTTAAAAGCTATGACTCAAGGTTCTGGTAAGTTTGAACGTGAATTTGTTAGATACGAAGAAGTACCAGCAAATATTATTCCTAAAATTATCGAAGAATATAAAAAGTAAAAATAACTAACTTTACCTAATATAGATTAGAGGTCTATATTATGTGTTTAGTTTGTCAAGAAAAAATAATTATTAAAAAAACTTTTAAAACATTATTTGAAAATTATAAACCTTTGGTTTGTAATAATTGTTTTAAACAAAAAATGAATTATTTCCCGTACTTTGTTATCCCGATTAATAAGGGAGTATTACATGTATTTGAATTATTAGATAAAGAAGTAAATAATTATAATATATATAATGATTACTTTATCCCTTATTTAGAGGCCTATTTTAAAACTAACCAAAGTATTCCTTTAATTTATTTAAACACCCTAGATATAAAAATGATTAAATTATTCGATTTATTAGAAATCGGAAATCTCATTGTTTTTACAAATTACTTTAAGGAGGAAAGTATAAATGAGATATGAAATAATAGGAAAAGAAGGATTTACACCTACAGAAGCTATCAAAGCTTATGTAGAAAAAAGATTAACCAAAATCGTTGATTTTTTCGACCGTGATGCAATTGACATTGTCGTTGTAACACTTCAAGTTTATAAAGATCATTCAAAAGTTGAAGTAACAATTCCTGCCCCTTATATTGTTTTAAGAAGTGAAGTAAGAGATCCAGATATGTATGCGGCAATTGATAAGTCAGTTGATAAGTTATCTCAACAAATAAGAAAACATAAAACTAAAATTCGTCATCAATTTACGAAAGGTGGGGTAAAAGGAGAAATCTTTAACCCAGACTTTGATGCTGAAGCACTAGATAAAGAATTTAAAGCTAAAAGATTAGTTAAAAGTAAAAAAATAGCAATTAAACCGATGAAAGTAGATGATGCGATTGCTCAAATGGAATTATCTGGTCATGACTTCTTTATTTTCTTAGATATCGATAAAAACGAACCTCAAATTGTTTATCGCCGTGAAGATGGCGATTACGCTGTTATTGAAGCGAAACCTGAATTTAATCAAAACTAAATTATTAAACAAAAAAGGATTAAATATCATTACTAAATATTTAATCCTTTTTCTTTGCTTAAAAAATGATAAACTATATAATAGATTAACAAGAATAAAAAGGAAATAAAATGGAACGAAAGAAATATAACATAAAAAATTCAAGAATCTGGCATATGTGTTTATTAGATTTAGCTCCAAATGAAAGTAAAACTTTAGATAATTGGACTAGATATAATGGTGTATACCGTGAAACTTATTACTTAAATGATAATGTTAAGTTTTTAGAAGTTAACCATTTCAATAAATCCTTTAAATTTTTTGATGCTGGCCTTCGTAAATCAAATATTGATGATTTTAGAAAGTTTTATCAAGACTATTTAAAATATAAAGAAGACAAATAAAAAGCCGCAATTTGCGGCTAATTTTTTAAGCTTTATTAAATAATTCAGAAACTTTATCCCAGTTTAAAACATTAAAGAATGCTGCAACATAATCAGGACGACGGTTTTGGTAATTTAAGTAATAAGCATGTTCCCATACATCAAGTCCAACAAGTGGAGTTCCTTCATTTAATGGAACATCTTGATTAGGTGTCGAAGTGACAACTAATTTATCACCATTTTTTACAAGCCATGCCCATCCTGAACCAAAACGAGTTTTAGCTGCATTTGAGAAAGCTTCTTGGAATGCTTCAAAAGATCCAAAATCACGATTTAGTGCATCAAGTAATTTTCCTGATGGTTTAACACCATCATTTTTCTTTAAAATGGTCCAAAAGAAATCATGGTTAAAGTGTCCACCACCATTATTTCTAACAGCTCCTCTAATATCTTCAGGAACTTTATTTAAGTCCTTGAGTAAAGCTTTTAAATCATTCATATCATTAACTTTTAAATCAGGGTGTTTAGCTAACGCCTGGTTTAAATTATTGATATAAGCCTGGTGATGCTTTGTATGGTGTATTTCCATAGTTTTAGCATCAATAAAAGGTTCTAATGCATCATATGCATAGCCTAATTTAGGTAAAGTAAATGCCATTTATTAATTTCCTCCATTTCATTTTCTATAGTTTCATAATACATTAAACAGTGATATTTATCAAATGTTAAGCATTATCCATAAGTTTATTTAAAATAGATTTATCAATGTCGATAAAGATGGTTTTTTCATTTTTAATTTTAACAAAAGAAGCGGGCATTCCTTTTATTTTACGGATATTTTTAAACAAAGTATAATTAACCGGAATACTAGATGAATCTTTAAAACTAGAAAAATGGGCTGCAAGGGTGGCCGCGTTTATAATTATTTCATCGGTTAATAATAGAGTTTTAACTAAGACATGAGATCCCGGGCCATCTTTAATGTGAAACCAATAATCATTTGGTTTTCCTAAGGTATTAATAATTATTTCATTTTGGTAACTATTTTTACCAACTATATACGTTATATTTTGATAATTTATTTTTAAGAGGAGATGTTTTTTATCTTTTGATTTAAGGCTTTGTTTCTTTTTTAAAAAGCCATATGGTTTTAAAATTAAATCAAATTGACTAACTTCACTTAAGTTAGTTAAATTTAATTCATCTTTAAATGAATTAAAGGTATCGATAATTTTATCGATTTCTTTAATTTCATTTTGAATAAATAAAACCCCTCTTTTTCCTTTATGATAATTACGATAAAACTTTTGAGCATTTTCGTTTAAGGTAAAATTAGGATCTAAAGAAATATCTTTATAAAAGGGATATTTTTCTTTTAAATTAAGCCCACTACTATAAATTAAATCAGCTTTATCTTTATCTTTAAGTAAGAAGTTAGACTTATCCATTTGTTTTAAAAGATTACTTTTTTTCCTAATTATTTTTGATAAATAGTTATCAATAAAGTTTTCATATTTAGTTTTAGTGTCATAAACTATTTCTAATCTATTTTCTAAAGCTTCACTTAAAGTATTATAATGAATAACTTCATCATTAAATATATTAAAAAAGTAAGCTCTATTTTGTTTAATTGATAAGGTTGGGTTTAAAGTTAAATCATTTAAATCTAAATGATGATTAAATAAATATTTAGCGAGTCTTTGAGAAACGCCTAAATATTGATTAGATATATCATTAAAAGTTAAGGCTGTATTTTTTTGATAATTATAAGCATCTTCTTTATCAGATTTAAAAAAGTTAAAAGAAGCTTTTGGAACTAACATTCTTCCTTCTAAATTAAAGTTTCTTTTATAAACATCAATAATTATATTATCTTCGACTAAAATTAAATTAGCGTACTTACCCATTGCCTCAAAGATTAGTTCTCTTTTTATTGGTCCTTTTAATAAATCATAAAAAGTAAAGTTAAAAATAAAAACCCGGTCAGTTTTATATTGGGTAATGTTATTTAAAATAGCTCCTTCTAAATTTCTTTTTAAAACGGTTAAAAAATTATTAGTTGAATCTTTTGATAAAGGCTTCTTAACTAAATATGCACCAACAAATCTAGCATTTAAATTTATATTCAAAAAAGATCTAACTTTTTGATGATAAAATCTAAAAATAAAGTTTTCATTATTATAATAAACTTCTTCTAAACGATTATTAATTAAAGTTAGATTTAGTTCTTCAATTAAGTATTTAGTAAATATTCCATCTAATGCCATATTATATTCCTCACTTAAATATATCATAAATATAATTTTCTTAATAATTTTTCTTTAAAATAAGTTATTAATATGTTAAAATACAAATTAATCAAAATTAGCTATTTTTTCCATAATTGCTAAATTTTGAAAAAATCTTAGCATTATTTACTGAAAATTAGTGTAACTATTTACATAAAGCCATTTTTCATATATAATAAAATAAGCTAGGAAATGATTTTAGGCTTGGGAGAGAGAGATGAAATTAAATGACCGTGGGTTACTTGTAGTAGTATCAGGCCCATCTGGTGTAGGAAAAGGGACGGTTAGAAAAGCGCTTTTTGATATGAAAGGACATAATTTAGTCTATTCAATATCAATGACAACTAGACCACCTAGAAATGATGAAACTGATGGTGTTGATTATTATTTTGTTGATGAGAAGACTTTCTTAAAAAACATTAAGGAAGATAGGTTTTTAGAGTGGGCTAAATTTGTTGGACATTATTATGGAACCCCTAAAGATAAAGTCGAAGATTATTTAGATAAGGGTAAGGAGGTTGTTTTAGAAATTGAAGTTGATGGTGCCTTGCAAGTTAGAGAAAAAATGAAAGAAGCAGTATTTATCTTTTTAGTTCCCCCATCAAAAGAGGCATTATATAATCGCTTAGTTGAAAGAGGAACAGAAAACCCTGAATTAATTAAAGATCGATTTGAAAAGGCCCAAAAAGAATTTTTATTAGCATATAAATATGATTATATCGTTGTAAACGATGATGTTAATAATGCGGCTGACCGCATTATGGCGATTATAAGAGCTGAACATTCAAGGACCCAAAGATCGATTAGTAATTATATGAAAATGATAGGAGAATGATAAAAATATGTCAAAGAATAAAGACGGACTTAGATATCCATCCATTGATTTATTACTTGAAAAAATAGATTCAAAATACAAATTAGTTTATGCAGCTAGTAAAGTAGCAACCATTTTAGAAACTGAAAAAATAGTTATTAAAGACTCTAAATCACCAACATATGTTGGAAAAGCTTTAGAAGAAATCTTAAATGACAAAGTTGATATCGTGTTTGATGAAGAAACATGATATCTTTTTTTTAGTGGTATAATATTAAAGAGGTTTAAAATTTGAAAAATAAACTTAATTTAATCCCAACTAATCCTGGTTGTTATTTAATGTTAAATAAATCAGGCGATGTTATTTATGTTGGAAAAGCTAAAAATTTAAGATCCCGAGTTAGATCATATTTTACGGGAGCCCATAATTTAAAAACTCAAAAATTAGTTTCAGAAATTAATGATTTTGAGTATGTTTTAACTAACTCTGAAAAAGAAGCTTTAATTTTAGAATATAACTTAATAAAAAAATACGCACCAATTTATAATATAAAATTAGTTGATGATAAGAGTTATCCTTATATTGAGATAACGAATGAAAAACATCCAATGTTAATCGTTAAAAGATATTTAAAGCCTGAAAAAAATAAAACTTTATTTGGTCCTTATCCCAATGTTACAAGTGCAAGAAAAACTTTAAAAATACTTCAAAAATTATACCCTTTAAGAAGATGTAATCCTTTAAGTAAAACACCATGTATCTACTATAATATTGGTTTATGTATCGGACCTTGTAAAAACCCCGATGTTGATTATAAACCTCATATTAACGCGATTACTAGGTTTTTAAAAGGCGATACTAAAAGTGTTATTAGTGATATCGAAAAAAGAATGAACGAAGCATCAAATAATTTAGAATTTGAAAAAGCCAAAGAATATCTTGAAATGATTAATGCCATCAATGAAACCACCCAAAAACAAATCGTTAATTTAAATGATTTTAAAGATCGGGACTTTATTTCATTTGCTTATAATAAAGATGATTTAGCAATTCATATATTATTAATGCGTCAAGGTCATATCTTAGATAGTCACCGGATTATTGTATCTTATTTAGAAAACCCAATTGATACATTATTAGTATATTTAAAAAATTATTATGAACAAGTTTTATTACCTCAAGAACTATTATTTGATGATAGACTTGACTTATCTTTATTAAATCATTATTTTGACACCAAAGTATTTATTCCTAAAAGAGGAGATAAAAAACATTTAGTTGATCTCGCCTTAAAAAATGCGAAAGATGATTTAGAAAACCATAGTGAGTTATTTAGAAATAGATCTGAAAGAATTAATGAGCAATTAAAAGAATTAAGCGAAATAGTTAAAAAGGATGTTAACTATATAGAAGTTTTTGATAACTCTCATTTATTTGGAACTAATCCAGTCTCAGCAATGGTTGTTTGGGAGGATTATAAATTTAGCCCTAAAAAATATCGTAAGTATCATTTAAAAACTACTACAAATGATGATTATCAAGGAATGAAAGAAGTCATTTACCGGAGATATTTTAGACTAATGATGGAAAAAAGAGTTATGCCTGACTTAATCGCCATCGATGGTGGATTAGGCCAAGTAAATGCGGCTTTATCAGTAATTAATGATTTTAATTTAAATATTCCCGTCATCGGTTTAAAAAAAGATAATTATCACAACCTAGAGGCAATCATTTATAATAATCAATCTTATCCACTAAAAAAACATTCACCGCTTTATCAATTTTTAAACCGTTTATCAGAAGAAGTACATAGGTTTGCGGTTAGTTTCTTTAGAAAAACTAAAACTAGAAAAGATTACGCTTCAATTTTAGATGATATTAAGGGATTAGGAAAGGTAAGAAAAACAAAGTTATTAAAATCATTTAAAAGCATCGAAGAAATTAAAAATGCTAGCGATGAACAATTAATAAAACTTGGCATTCCCCAAGAAGTTATTAAAAGAATGAAGGAAATATTATGATCAGAGTAATTGTTTTAAGTGTTGATTATAAAAAAAGGCTATTTTACGCGATTATTAACAATAAAAAATATGCTTTTTATTTAACTAACAGAATGGCTAAAATATATTTACCTTATTTAGGTAGAAATGTTTTAGTTGATTTTAAAGTTGGAAAAAGACAATTAAAAAGATATGGCCAAAAACTTCTATATATATACGGTGTTGATTACTTTAACCAAATTATTAGTTTAAATCCGCGAAAACTCCTTTATGATATTAATCTTTTAAGAGCGGATATGAAAGATGTCTTAAATAAATATGATAAATTTTTATTTATTGATTTTGAGATGACTATGCCAGGTTTTAGAAAAAGACAATTCAAACCTGAAATAATTCAAGTTGGTTACTATCTTGTTAATAAAGATTTAGAAGTAATTAAAAATGATAGTTATTATCTTTTACCTAAAAATAATAATATGATTAATAAAAGAACTATTAATTTTTTAAGTTTAAATGAATATAAATATTACGGTAAGGCGAAAGATTATCATTATTTTTACAATGATTTAGAAAAAATTATAAATGCATATAATCCTAAATTAGTTGTTTGGGGAAAAAATGACATTGATGTTTTACAAGAATCATATAAAATTCATCAAAAAAAAGCTCTAACAAATCAAATAATGTTTATTGATTTGTTAAAGCTGCATAAAGATTATTATAATTTAGTCAATGATTTAGGTCTTTTTGATGCTTATCAAAGATATTATCAAAAAGAAAATTTAAATCAAGTTCATGATGCTAAAAAAGATGCCTATATAACAAAACTAGTTTTTAAAGCTTTTAAAGAAGTTTTAGATAATCATTAATGTTTAAATGTTCATTATAACAGGAAGGATTAAAGGTCTTCTTAAAGTAATCTCATAAATCTTTTTAGATAAAGTATCAATAATTGATTTTCTCATATTATCTTCTGAATATTGTGGGTTAGGTAGTTCATTTAGAACTACTTTTTTTACATCATCAATTAAAAGGTTAGTTAGATCAACATTACTTTTCATATAAATAAACCCTCTTGAGATTACTGTCGGATGGTTAGCTAATATTTTTTTATTTTTATTAATTGTTAGGATAATCGTAAACATTCCTTCCTCAGATAAAATTTTACGTTCTCTTAAGACATGGTTACTAATATTTCCGATTCCAGTGCCATCGATATAAACATCACCACTAGTAACTCTACCTGCCAATCTTAAGGAGTTTTTTGTTAAAGCGGCAACATCACCATTATCCATTACTAAAATATTATCTTTTTTAACACCAACATCAATTGCGAGTCTCCGGTGATGTTTAAGCATTGGATGTTCACCATGCATTGGGATAAAGTATTTTGGTTTGGTTAGAGTTAACATTAATTTTAAATCAGGTGCAGCACCATGTCCTGAGGTATGAGTATCAGCAATTGGTCCGTGAGTAATAACATTTACATCTTGACGATATAAAAGATTAATTGTCCGATTAATTGGATCTTGATTACCAGGAATTGGTGATGAAGAAAAGATAACCGTATCACCTTTTACACATTTTATTTGACGATGTGAACCATTAGCAATCCTGCTTAATGCTGCAAGCGGTTCACCTTGACTTCCGGTTACTAATATACAAGTTTCACTTAATTCATATTCATTAATATCATTAGCATCAATAATTGTATTTTTCTTAGCTTTTATATAACCTGATTGTCTTCCAATTTCGATGGCTTTTTCCATTGAACGACCAAAAACAGCAACCTTTCTTTCCGTTAATTCAGCAGCTTCAATTATTTGTTGAATTCGGTACATATTAGAGGCGAAGGTTGCGATAATTATTCTTCCTTTAATTCTTGTAAATAATTCATTAATTGATTTACCAACTTTTGATTCTGATTGAATTAAATGATCTTCTTTAGCATTAGTTGAATCAGAAACTAATAATAAAGTATTTCCATCACCTAAATTAGCTAATTTTTCATATTCAGCATGTGGTCCCACTGGAGTGTAATCAATTTTAAAATCACCAGTATGGAAAATATTTCCATCCTTTGTTTTAAAGACAATCCCAAACATATCAGGGATTGAGTGATTCAATCTAATAAAAGATACTTCAGCACCTTTAAAACGGTAAGAATAATAAGCTTTATATTCTTCTATTTTAGGAACTAATAAGCCTTTATGTTCACTAAGTTTATTTTCAATTAAATCAATCGCAATTCCTGATGCATAGATTTTAGGAATTTTTACTTGTTTTAATAAATAAGGGATTGCCCCTATATGGTCTTCATGTCCATGCGTAATAAAAAGGCCGACAATTCTTTCTTCGTTTTTCATTAAATAATCATAATCAGGAATAACATAATGAATTCCTAATAAGTCCTCATCAGGAAAAAGAATGCCCGCATCGACAATAAATATTTGGTTTTCTATTTCATATACATACGTGTTTTTGCCGACTTCGCCTAACCCGCCTAATGCAAAAACTCCGATTTCGCCGGTTTTCAGCAATTTATTTTGTGTCATATTTAAATCCTCATACGTTAATAAATTCTAATTCCATTATACATGATTTTTTAAAAAAGTGAATTAAAATGTTTATGTTAAAATAATAATAGAGGTAATTATGAAAAGAATATATATATTTGATATCGATAATACAATTAAAACATCTCCTGGAAGTAAGATATATCGACAAACAATTAAATTAATTAAAACCTTATCTAAAAATCCTAATTACATATTAGGGTTTGCGACTGGTCGAGGACCATCTAAATTAGATGGTTTAAAAAGAATTAAGAAATATTTTAAATATCAAATATTAGTTAATGGGGCTATCATTATTGAGAATAAAAAACTTATTTATGAAAGAGTAATTGCTAAAGAAGATATTAAACTTATTTTAGATGATACTTATAAAAATAAACAATCACTAGGAATGGTTGGGTTTAATGAAGAAGCGGTTAGCTTTTTTGATGATAACGTAAAGTTTGCTTTTACGGGATATACAAAAAAACCACCAGTAATTAATCCTTTATTTTATTTAAATAATAAAGTATATCAATTATGGATGTTTAATAAAGATAATGAAAAACTATTAAAAATATGTAATAAATATCCTAAGTTCAAACCTTATTTATGGCATGAGGGTGGACTTGATTTAACTTATCCTGATGTAACTAAAGAAAAGGCAATCGATTTAATCATAAAAAAACACCCAGATCACTTACTTATTACCATTGGCGATGGTCATAATGACATCGAAATGATTAATAAAGGTGATATAGGTGTTATTATGGGTAATTCAAAGTGGAAAGATTATGTAAAAAAAGAAACTTTAGTTGCTCCTAATATAAATGATAATAAATTGTTTGACTTTTTTAAAGAAAACAATTTATTATAAAGCAATTATTTTTTAGGTAAGCCTTTAATAACCTCATCTAAGATTAATTTAGGCACATATTTAGATATATCAGCATGATGATATACTAATTCTTTAATTGATGAGGATGAAACAAAATGGTTTCTTGAAGTAGGAAATAAAACCACGGTTTCAACATTAGGATTTAAATTACGGTTAAATTGATATAGTTGATATTCATTTTCATAATCAGCAATATTTCTTAAACCTCTAAATAAAATTCTAATTTTATTTAATTCAGCAAATCTAACAACTAAATCATCAGTATAAGTAATTGATACATTAGAGTATTTATTAGTTAGTTTCTCTAACATTTTAACTCTTTCATCAACCGAGAAAATTGTATTTTTCCGGGGGTTATCAGCTACAACAATATATAAATGATTAACTAATTTAGCTGCTCTTTTAATCATATCTAAATGACCATAAGTAGGTGGATCAAAAGTTCCTGCATATAAACCTTTTTTCATAAAACAACCTTCTTTCTTTACTACATTTTAGCATATTTCAATCTTTTTGTTGTCATTTAAATTATTTAATGTTATAATTTTAAAGATGATGAAGTGGGGCTTAAGGTTTCCACTTATTTTTTGGAGTGAATGATGGCAAATTTAAATTTAATTAAAGATGAAATTAATAAAATATTTAAGCAACATAATTTAGTTTTATATAGTTTAGAAAAAACTAAAATCGGAAATGATTCAGGAATTACTGTTTTAATAGATAATACATTAAATAGTAATGAATTAGAACTTATCCATAAAGAAGTTTTAGAAAAATTAGATAATTTATTACCAGATGATTATTATTTAGAATTATCAACTTTAGGAATTGAAAGACCACTTAAAACTATTGATGAATTAGAAAAAAATATTGGTGAATATATATATTTTGAATCAAATATAT
>JBBACV010000025.1:0-11541 GCA_041656835.1 Acholeplasmataceae bacterium
ATTTTATTTTTATCATATTTATGAAAAAGGTGCTAAAATTAGCACCTTAGTATTTAATATTTTATCTTAATGCCTCATGAAAAACATCGGTTATGTTTTCAACCATGACAATTTTTAATGTATCTCTAACTTCTTTTGGTATATCATCAATATCACGGTGATTCTCTTTTGGAATTAAAATAGTTTTAAGGCCACTTCTATGAGCAGCAATGGCTTTTTCTTTTAAACCACCTATTGGTAGTACTTGACCACGAAGAGTAATTTCACCAGTCATACCAACTTCTTTTTTAACATACTTTTTAGAAAGAGCAGAGAGGATTGCAGTTGCAACCGTAATTCCTGCGGATGGACCATCCTTAGGAACAGCACCTTCTGGAACATGAATATGAATATCATTTTTTTCAAATAAATCAGGTGAAATTTTATATTCATCAGCATGAGCTTTAATAAATGATAATGCCGTCATCGCTGATTCTTTCATAACATCACCAAGTTTTCCAGTTAAGACTAATTGACCTTTACCTTTATAATAAGTAACTTCTACTGGCAACGTATCTCCACCAAAAGCGGTATATGCCAATCCGGTAACAACACCTATTTGTTCTTTTTCATCTAAAAGATTATGAACGAATTTAGGTTTACCGATATATTTTTCGATATTATCTAAAGTAACTGAAACTTTTTTAGTTTTCTTAATTAAAATTTCTTTAATTGCTTTTCTAATTAATGAACCAATATAACGATTTAATTCACGGACACCAGCTTCTCTAGTATAGTGTCTAATAATATAATAAATAGTTTCATCATCAATACTAAACTTTTTCGCATCAAGTCCGTGTGCTTCTAATTGTTTATCAATTAAATGTCTTTTAGCTATTTCTAATTTTTCATGTTCTGTATAACTTGAAAGTTCAACTATTTCCATTCTATCTCTTAATGGAGCCGGTACATTAGCTAAAAAGTTTGCGGTGGTAATAAATAAAACTTGTGATAAATCATATGGTTCTTCTAAATAATGATCACTAAACTTAGCGTTTTGTTCTGGATCTAAGACTTCAAGCATTGCCGAAGCTGGGTCTCCCCGATAATCAGAAGCCATTTTATCAATTTCATCTAATAAGAAGACAGGATTAATAGTTCCAGCATCTTTCATACCTTTTAAAATACGGCCAGGCATAGCACCTACATAAGTACGGCGATGTCCTCTTATTTCAGATTCATCTTTAACACCACCCAAAGATTGTTTAACAAACTTACGTCCAAGGGCTTCAGCAATTGAGATTGCAAGTGATGTTTTACCAACTCCGGGAGGTCCTGCAAAACAAAGAATTGTTTGTGGATTTCTTCCTGTCATAATTTTAACTGATAAATACTCAATAATTCGGTCTTTAACATTTTCAAGTCCGTAATGGTTTTTATCTAAGTTTTCTTGAACTTTAACTAAATCATCTAAATCTTTACTAATTTGTTGCCACGGAAGTGTAACTAAAAAGTCTAGATAAGTTTTAATAATTTGAGATTCAGCCATCGCTTGAGGTGTAGATTGGTATCGCGATAATTCTTGAAGAGCTTTTTCTTCAATATTTTTAGGCATTTTAGCTTCAGTAATTAATTTTCTTAATTCTTCGATTTCTTCTTCTTTTTTTGCTTTATCGCCTAATTCATTTTGGATAGCTCGCATTTTTTCACGTAAATAATATTCTTTTTGATTTTCTTCAATTGATTTTTTGACATCTTCATTTATTTTACGTTCAATATCAGCAATCATTCTTAATTTCGAAATATCTTGTAAAATAAACTTTAAGCGATTATTTAAATTAGATTCAGCTAAATACTTATATTTTTCCATTTCATTTAATTTTAAATTATAAGCAATTACATCAGCAATTTCTAAAGCGTTAATTCCTGAGGTTGTTTGTTGTTTTACTTGATTAGGATCAATTAAAATTTGATTAGGATTTTTAGCAATTTCATTAGCAACCATTTTAATTAAGGTTTCTTCTTCATCACGGTTATCTATAACTGTTGAAACTTCATCGTAATCAACAACAAAATAAGGGTCAGTTAATAAGTAGTCTTTAACTTTGACTCTTTTTAATATTTTAAACGTAACTTTATATTTATCTCTTGGCAACTTAATTTTTACTGAAATTTTAGCTAAGACACCATATTCTTCAATATCTGATTGAACTGGGTTTTCAATTAAAGGATTCTTTTGAATTAAGATAATCATGTTTGAACCAAAATTTTTCTCAGATTCTTCAAGTGATTTAATTGACATTACTCTTCCAACATCGATTCTAAAATCGTTGTTAGGAAATGGGATGATGCCTCTTACGACTAAGGCAGGTAAACTAGTTTGTAGTTCCATAATTTTAGTCCCTTCTTTTTATTTTTTATTACATTTTAATTATATCAAAATTTAATTTTTTAGCAAACAAAACACTAGAGTGCCAATTAAGAAAGATTAATTATATTTTATCATGGGAAAATAACCATAATAATTTATTTGATATCTAAGGAAAGAAAATCTCTAATAAATAGAGATTTACTTAATAATTGCTGATTCAGTTACTAATTCTAAAGCTTTTTCAAAAGCAATATCTTTATCAATGACATCATCTGATAAATATTTTTTTATTTCACTAACATCCATTTTATAATGACTTGCTAATTCTTCATAACGGTAGTTTCTTTCTTTATCAGTAATTTCAAATTTTTCTACTTTCGCTATTTCTTCTAAAACTAATGTTTGATCAACTCTTAGTTTTGCATGTTCATTAGCTTGTTTTTCAAAACTTTCAGATGTTTGTCCGGTTAAGGAAATGAATGTATCTAAATCAAGTTGATATTGTTTTGCTTGATTTTCTACTTGTTTTTTATAGTTAGAAACTTCGGTTTCATACATTTCTTTTGGAACATCCATTTTAGTGTTTTCAACAATTTGTTTTAAAACTAATTCAGTGACTTTGTTTTTAGCTTCACTCTCTTTAGTTTTAGTTAAATCAGCTTTAATTGAATCTTCTAATTCTTTAACAGTATTAACATTTTCTCTATTTAATGTTTTAACCCATTCATCATTAAGTTCATTTTTTACTTCAACTTTTATTTCGTGAAGTAAAACTTTAAAGATCGCTTCCTTACCTGCTAATTCAGGAGCTTGATATTCTTCAGGAAAGGTTACTTTTAAATCTTTTTTATCGCCGGCTTTTAAACCAACCATTTGTTCTTCAAAACCTGGAATAAATTGACCTGAACCTATTTTTAATGAAAAATTATCGGCTTTCCCCCCTTCAAAAGGTACATCATCGACAAAACCTTCAAAATCAAAGATTGCGGTATCACCATTTTCTAAATGGCCTTCTTCTTTAGGTTCTAACATTTGATTTATACTAAGAAGTGATTCTACTTCTTTTTCAATTTCTTCTTTACTTACGGTTACTTTTTCTACTTCAACTTCTAAGTTTTTATAATCCCCTAAAGTTACCTCTGGTCTAATTGCAACATCAAATGATATATCAAAACCATCTTCATTTTTTAAATCTTCAACATTAACATCTATATTGGTTGGGTCAGATACAATAACAAACTCTTTAACCATTAAAGCATCATTAAATTTATGGCTAATAGCGTGATTTAGGGCATCATTATATAATGATTCAACGCCATATCTTTGTTCATATACCTTTCTTGTTACTTGTCCTTTTCTAAATCCTTTAACTTCAACATCATCTTTAATATGATCATAAGCATGATCTAGTGCATGTTCAAATTCAGGTTTTGAAACTTTAAAACTAAATTTTACATGATTATTATCGATTTTATCGTATTTCATCGTTTCCTCCTAATTTTAATCTTAATAATTATAACATTATATTTTTAAAATAAAATAAATATAGTTATTTAAATGAAATGTTGTTTAATTACGTTAATTTCTTCATCATTAAGACTAAAATCAAAGATCGAAATATTTTCTAATTGACGTTTTTCATGGTGGCTTTTAGGAATAACGATGATATTTAACTGGGTTAAAAATCTTAAGTAAACTTGAGCCCAAGTTTTATTATATTTTTCACCAACTTTAGTTAAGAAGTCTTTTGAATCTTTATTTAAATGAAGAGGACTCCAAGCGGTTGGGTAGATATTATTTTTAATTAAGTAGTTAATTAAATTAAAATCAAATTTATTTGAGTTTATTTCGATTTGATTAACTGCTGGAATAATTTTACTATGTTCAATTAAGTAATCTATTTGTTCTTGAGTAAAATTAGAAACACCGATTGCTTTAAATAGTCCTTTTTCATAATAACTTTCTAAAATTTCCCATAGTTTTAAATTTAAGTCATCAGTACTAGGATGATGAATTAAATAAAGATCAACATAAGAACCAATGTTATTAATTGATTTATTTAAATAATCTTTAATCGTTTTAAGATCTTTAACATATTCAATTTTAGTTCCAATTTTAGAAGTAATAAAAAAATCTTCTCTTTTTAAATTAGATTCTTTGATTGCTTTACCAATAACTGCTTCATTACGATATGAGATCGCGGTATCAATTAACCGGTAACCATGGCTAAAGGCACTAATTAATTCATTTGTATTAAAGTTTATTTCCCCCATATATTCATGATTAACTTTACCAAAGGTATTAGTTCCAATTCCAACTTTAGGAATTAATAAATTGTTATTTAGTTTAAAATATTCCATTAAATACTCCCTAATTCTTCTAATGCATATAAATATGCACCTAAAATCCCTGAGTTTTGATCGCTATCAGCAAAATAAACTCTAATATTTTCTTTCGTTTTTTTACTATATAAATTTCTTTTAATTATATTAAATAAATAGTCTTTAGGAAACTGGCGACTAGTGATAACTCCACCACCTAAAATAATTGTATGAACATCTAATATTGTTATTTCAGTGACGATGTAAAAAGCTAACATATATAAGAAGTTTTTAATGACAGGACTATCTAAGTGTTTAATAAAGATTTCTTCAAAAGCTGTATCCTTAAAATGCTTTTCATGAATTTTAATTAATGTATGGCCTGAGACAAATGTTTCTAAGTCTTCTTGAGTTTCTTTTTCAAAATCTATACCGTTTAAATAAGCAGGAACATGACCAATTTCACCAGATATACCACTATCACCTAAATATAGCTTATCTTTTAATTTAATCGCATTTCCAAATCCAGTTCCTAAATAAAATCCTAAAACTGATTCATCTTTTTCAATTTTAAAATGAAAAGCATCATATAATAATAAAAGATTTGTATCATTGGCTAAATAAATTGGAATGTTTAACTTTTTTTCTAAACTTAAAAAGTCATTTTTTTCAAAATCTCTTAAGTTTGGAGTATGAATTACTTTTTTAAGTTTATTATCAACAATTCCAGGAAAACCGATTGAAATAGCTTTAATATTATATTTATCTTGATGTTTTAAGACATAGTCGTTAATTAGTTTTGTTAATTCTTTAGCATGTAAATTAGCTTTTTTATTAAGGTGTTCAAATATTTTAAGAGACTTATCAACTAAACCCATTCTAATATTTGTTCCCCCACAGTCAATCCCTAATATATAATTATTTTGCATAATACTCTCCTATCCTTTATTATTATACATTATTATTTTATTTCTTGATAAAATATATAAATTCCTGGTTTTGATACTGTTAAATGATTATTTTTTAAATGATATTCTTTTGAGTTAAAAATTAATTCACCAGATGTTTTAATCTTAATTAATTTATAATCATTTTTAATATAATGAGTTAATTGATAGTTTTCATCTTTTAAAAGATAGAGTAAATAATTTTTATTTTTGATTACTTTTACTTTATCATTATCATAATAATCAAGTCGATATAAATCATATTTTTTTCTAATTTTAATTAGTTTCTTTAAATCTTTTGAATAATTATTAAAATCCCATATAATTTGATTAATACTATCGCTTTTATTATATGAATTTATATCTCCATATTTAGTCCGGTAAAACTCCATTCCTGCATGATAAAAAGGAATTCCTTGGGCGATGGTAATCAGATGAAGTCCTAAGTCTTGATAATCTTTTTTAATTTCTTCGTCATTATAATTTAGATTTAAAGTATCATAAAATGTCATGTTGTCATGACATTCAATATAATTTACTGATTTTAAAGGTGAATCAAATAAATTGGGAGACCCTTTTAAAGCCATTGATGTTTCTTTATCTAAAGATTTATTGCCTGAACTATATCCTAGCTCATTAGTATGTAGTAATCCTTTTAAATTATTTCTAAAATAATCATTGAAATGAGCTATTTCAGGCATTAACTTTTGGTTATTCATATTACTTCTTAAGTTTTTTGGTAAACTATTATCCATATTCCAACCTTCACCTAATAAAATAATTGAAGGGTTAATTTCTTTTAAAGTTCTTTTAATTTGATTCATCGTCTCTATATCCATTAAACCCATTAAATCAAACCTAAAACCATCTATCTTAAATTCTTTAACAAAATATACTAATGAATCTATAATAAGTCTTCTAACCATATAATTGGTTGTTTCTAAGTCATTATCTAAAAAAGCACTTTGAGTATGTTTAAAGTTTTTATCGTGACGATAAAAATATCCAGGAACAAAAATATCATAAGGATAAAGACTTCTTAAGTAAACATGATTATAAACAACATCCATAATAATTCCTAAATCATATTCGTGGGCTTTATCAACTAATTTTTTAAATTCATTAATTCTTAAATAGGGATTACGATAATCTTTTGAATACCAACCAGATAAAGAAAAGTATTGTTTAGGGTTATAACCCCAATTATAATATTTATGAGGATTTTTTAAATCAATTCCATAAAAATCAAAAACAGGTAATAATTCTAAATGAGTCATCCCTAAATCTTTAATATATTTTAAAACATTTTTATTTAATAAATTCGAATGTTCACTTAATCCATCAAATAAACCTTTTGATTTAACATCTAAATTAATTGTTAAATCTCTAACATGTCCTTCATAAATTAATGCGTCAGTATATTTTTTTAATTTAACAAAATCTTCTTGTTGTTGATATAATTTATTTTTATCAATAATGATTGCCTCATCATAATTACTAGCCGGATTATAGGGACAATTAGCCGTTTTAAAGGCTTTTGATAGTCTTACCTTATAATAATAATTTAAACCTTCTAAATCACCCATAACTTTATGGTACCAAATAGGGTTATGATAAACCATTTGATATTCTATATTATTTACAACTAAAATTATTTCTTTTGCAACTGGTGAAAAAATGAAAAATTCAGTAAACTCCTTATGATAAAGATATCCTAAGGGTCCATCATATCTAAATCTTTTTTCAAATGATTTTCTTAATGTAATTAAACCGATTTCTAAATAATATTTTTGATTATTTATGTATATGAATTCTGCTTCATTTAAAATTAAATCTTTATTTACTTTAAAATATTGATTAATACCATCATTTTTATACCAAGTTAATTGATAATTAGGAATTTTGATATCATCGATATAATCAAATGATTCAACTCTAATTAATTTAAAATCATCAATAAATGCTTTCATAATTCTCTCTTTCTTTAAAACTTAAATTTATGATAAAATAAATATACTAATATATTTAGGGGGATTAAATGAAACCTACAATTAAGGATGTTGCTAAAAAAGCAAACGTTTCAGTTTCAACTGTATCAAGGGTAATCAATCAAAAAGGTTATGTTCATGAGGAAACTAAAAAGTTAGTTTTAGATACCATCGATGAATTAGGATTTGTTCCTAATCAGTTAGCTAGAAGTCTTTCAAGTCGATTATCTAAGATTATCGCTGTTATAACACCACATATTGGACCATTTTTTTATGGTGAATTATTAGAGTCAATTGAGTTTCAAGCTCAATCTCATGGCTATAAAATAATGTTTTTTAATGTCCAAGATGATTTAGAACGAGAATTAGAATACTTAAACTTTTTTGACCAATACAATATTGAAGGCATTATTATTGCCTCAAACTTTAAAAACATTGATAAGCTTGATCAAATTAAAGTACCTATCATAACAATCGATCATATTTTAGATGAAAACATTCCATCAATTACTTCTAATAATATTAAAGGTGGAGAGTTAGCGATTAGCCATCTTTTAGAAAGTGGCGCCACTAACATCGCACTTTTTAGAGGACCTTCCTTTTTAATAACTACAACGGAAAGAACTTTGGGTGCTAATAATATTTTAAATAAAAATAAAATTATCCCTAATATCTTTGATTTTGATTTAGTCAAACCGGATGAAACTTTAATTAAAGAAATTTTAGTAAACAATCCTACCATTGATGGTATCTTCGCTTATTCTGATACTTTAGCTTTAGTAATTATATCCGTTTTAGAAAAATTAGGTAAAAAAGTTCCTGATGATGTTAAAGTAATCGGATATGATGACGCTCCTTTTTGTGAGTGGGTTAGACCATCTTTAACTTCAATTAGTCAAGCAGTTAATATTTTAGGAATGAAAGCTTTTATTAATTTAATAAAGTTAATTAAAGGTGTTGAATTAAATCCCTTACATGAAGAAATCGATGTTAAATTAATTAAAAGAGATTCTACTAAATAAAACTATTCTTTTTCATATCTTAAAATTAAACCACTTAACGAACCTAACTTTATTTTAATATGATAAGGATTGTTATTTCTTGGTTCTAAGTAGGTTTTTAAAGGTGCTTTATTAAAGTGGTTTTCACCACTATAAATATCTCGGTCACTATTAATAATTTCGATATATTTACCTCGATATGGTACGCCAATTTCATAATAATCATAGCGATTCGGTGTCATATTTAAAATAATTACTAAAAAATCATTATCACTTGCTCTTAAATAGGCGAAAACCGACGAATCGTAATGATCAACTATTAACCACTTGAAACCTTTTGGATTATGATCATATTGATATAATGATTTTTCATTCAAATAAACATTCGTTAAATCTTTAAAATATTTATTATTTGCATCATGAATAGGATAACTTAATAAATGCCAATCTAATTCGGTTTTGAAATTCCATTCGGCAACTTGAGCGAACTCCCCCCCCATAAATAATAACTTTTTACCAGGATGAGTAATAAATAACATCATTAATAATCGCCAGTTAGCGAACTTTTGTTCATAACTGCCTGGCATTTTACTTAATAATGATCCTTTCATATGAACAACCTCATCATGGCTAAAAGGTAAAATAAAATTTTCATTATACGCATAATGTATGCTAAAAGTTATTTTATCATGATGATATTTACGATAAATAGGATCTAATTCAAAATAAGACAAAGTATCATTCATAAACCCCATATTCCATTTATAATTAAATCCTAATCCACCACTACTAACCGGATGAGTTACTAGTGGGTAATCAGTTGAATCCTCGGCTGAAAAAATTAAACGATCATCTTTTTTAAAAAGATGAGTTGATAATTCTTTAATAAAGTTAATGGCGCCTTCATTTAAGCCATTATCTTTGTTTCCTAAATGATAAATTAAATGACTTACCGCATCTATTCTAAAGCCATCTACATGAAAATAATCCATCCAAAAAGTTAAAGCCGATAACATAAAACTTCGAGTTATCCCTTTATTAAAATCAAGATTAGCCGTTCCCCAAGTTATGTTTTCTCTTAAAAATTCATCTTCATTTTCATAAAGATAACTTCCATCAAATAAATGAAGTCCAAAATCATCTTTATTAATATGCCCTAATACCCAATCAAAAATGACACCAATTCCTGCTTGATGAAGTCGATCGATTAAATACATTAAATCTTTTGGACTACCGTATCTTGATGTCACGTTAAAAAAACCGGTTCCTTGATAACCCCAAGAATCATCTAAAGGGTATTCATATAATGGCATAAATTCAACATGAGTAAAGTTATTATCTTTTAGGTATTTAATTAAAATATCAGGCATTTCATTATAGTTTTTAAAATCATTATAGTTTTTCATAAAAGAACCAAAATGTAATTCATATATTAAAAGTGGTTTATCATAAACTTGTCTTTTATTATAGAACCATTTATCGTCATTATATTTATAATTATTAATATCATAAACTCTTGATGAGTTTAAAGGTCTAACTTCACTAAAATATGAAAAAGGGTCGGCTTTAAATAAAACCGTCCCGTTTTTTGTATGAATTTCATACTTATAACTAAACCACTCTAAGTTTTTATTAATTGTTGTTTCATAAAATCCTTGATGATGTATTTTATTTAATAAGTATTTGTCATTATCAATTAAAACATAAACAAATTTAGCATTTGGTGCATAAACTCTAAATGTAGTTGAGATATTTTCATCATTAGAATCTTTATTTAAGAAAGATCCTAATAAATGATGAGATAAATAGTTTTTTCCTAATAAAAATAAATCATATGGATTCATAAATAAACCTTCTTTATTTTAAGTTTTTGATTTCCTCTAGGTGCCATATATCTTTATTATAATCTAAAATGGTTCGATCTGATGAGAAAAACCCAGCATTAGCGATATTTTTTATTACCATTTCATACCATTTATCAAAGTTTTGATAAGTTTGGTTAGCTAATTCTTGAGCTTTAAGGTAAGCATCAAAATCTTTTAAGACTAAGAAATAATCACTATTTAATAAGTTATGTAAAATATAATCAAAGTGCTGTGGATTATCATCTAAACCTTTGATAAATTCAAAGACTTCAATTAATCTATTATCATTTTCATATATTAATCTTGGTTTATAATTATTATTTTTATAAAGTTCATTAACTTCTTCTGAGGTTAAGCCAAAGATAAAGGCATTATCAATGCCAGCGTGTTCAACTATTTCAACATTCGCACCATCTAATGTTCCAATTGTTAAAGCTCCGTTTAACATGAACTTCATATTTCCAGTACCACTAGCTTCTTTCGATGCCGTTGAGATTTGTTCACTTAAATCCGCTCCTGGGAATAAGTATTCTGCGTAAGTAACATTATAATTTTCAACGAAAATAACTTTCAAGAAAGAATTAGTTACTGGGTCGTTATTAATAACGTGTGAAGCTTTATTAATTAATTCGATAATGCTTTTCGCCATTACATAAGAAGGAGCGGCTTTAGCACCAAAAATAAAGGTTTGTGGGTGGAAATTCTTTCTAAATTCTTCATCTTCTTTTAATCTTAAATGTAAATAAATAACATGAAGAATATTTAATAGTTGTCTTTTATATTCATGGAGTCTTTTAATTTGAATATCAAAAATTGAATTAGGATCTAATTTTATTCCTTCCCTTTCAAAAATAACTTTTGCTAATTGTTGTTTCTTTTTTAATTTCATTTGATGAACTAATTGTTTTACATTGTGGTCTTTTGAATACTTTGAAAAGTCCTTAATTTTAAGTAAGTTTTTTTGATAGTCAGTACCAATTAAATCATTTAAAACATCTACTAATTCATGGTTAATATGAAGCAGCCAACGACGGTGGGTAATACCGTTTGTTTTGTTGTTAAATTTATT
>JBBACV010000026.1:0-11523 GCA_041656835.1 Acholeplasmataceae bacterium
ATTGCATTAGCAGCGGTTGGAATGCTATCAACTGTCGGAATAACCGTCTCAGTTGATGCATACGGCCCAATTGCTGATAATGCTGGAGGAATTGCTCAAATGGCTAATTTAGACCATGAGGTAAGAGAAATAACCGATAAGCTTGATTCAGTTGGTAATACAACTGCAGCCATCGGAAAAGGATTTGCAATTGGTTCAGCTACTTTAACTAGTTTAGCGTTATTTGTTGCTTTTGCTGAAGTAGCTGGTCTTGCTTCTATTAATATTATTAACTATACAACAATTATTGGTTTATTATTAGGAGCAATGCTTCCTTATTTATTTACTTCTTTAACAATTAATTCAGTTGGTAAAGCCGCTAACTTAATGATTGAAGAAGTTAGAAGACAATATAAAGAATCGCCAGGTATTTTAAAAGGTGAAGTTAAACCCGATTATGCATCTTGTGTAGAAATCTCAACTGGAGCTGCTTTAAAAGAAATGATTATACCAGGTTTATTAGCGGTATTATCACCAATTGTTGTTGGTTTAGTTTTAGGAGTTGAAGCTTTAGGCGGATTATTAGTTGGAGGATTAGCATCAGCAGTGATGCTAGCTATCTTTATGGCTAACTCAGGTGGAGCTTGGGATAATGCTAAAAAGTTAATTGAGTCAGGTAAAAATGGTGGTTCAGGATCTGAAAGCCATAAAGCGGCTATCACTGGTGATACTGTTGGGGATCCTTTTAAAGATACCGCAGGACCTGCAATGGATATTTTAATTAAATTAATGTCAATTATTTCTTTAATTTTTGTTCCAGTTTTAATGCAAGTCACACCACTTATAGATGTTATCTTAAGTTGGTTTTAATTTATATAAATATTTCCTAACAAAAAGCCTTCCAAAATTGGAAGGCTTTTCAATGGATTATAAACTATTTAAGAATTCGACTAACTTATCGTAATTAGGATGATTAGTCATTTCTTCTAAGTATTCAACATAAACTACTTTACGGTCTTTATCTAAGACAAAGACTGATCTAGCAAGAAGTCTTAATTCTTTAATTAAAACACCATACTTTAAACCAAAGTCAGCATGTTGATAATCACTTAAGGTGGTGATTTCAAGTCCTGCTGATCCACACCATCTTTTTTGAGCAAATGGTAAGTCCATTGAAACAGTTACGAAATCAACATTTTTAAATGAGGATAATTTTTCATTGATATTTCTAGTTTGGAAATCACAAACCGATGTATCAAGTGAAGGTACGACACTTAATAAGACATAGTCTTTTTTAAAGTCAGTTAAGTGAACCTCTTCTAAACTATTATTAACTAATTTAAAGTCTGGAGCTTTATCTCCAACTTTTAATTCATTCCCAAGTACTGTGATTGGGTTTTCATGCATTGTTTTCATCTACAATTCCTCCTAGTATTTACTAACTTCATTATACCTTTTATTAGAGGAAATTGCTGGTTATTTGCTATAAGGTTATTCTAACTAAATCATTTGGGTAGACTTTTTCACTTACTTTAATTTTAATTAATGATTTAGGGATATAAGCTCTAGTAATTGGATTATCATTTAAATCATACATTTCTTTATTAATAAAAGTAAAGTCATCTTCTCTTGGAGAAAAGATTTCTAATTCATCGTTAATATTAATAACATTTCTTGTTTCAATTGTTGCGAGTGTAGTCTTTTTGTCATAACTTTTAACAATCCCAACAAAGTTTTGTCTTAGAGGTGTTTTATCACTTACAAATAATTGTTCATCTTTAGTTGGTAGTCCTTTGAAAAAACCAATTGAACTAGGTCTATTTTCAGCTTTTTCTAATTGTTTAGCATAAAAACTATAATCTTTAATAAAACCATTTTCTAAATATTCATCAATTAACATTCGGTATGTCTTAACAACGGTTGCCACATAATGAAGAGATTTCATTCTTCCTTCTATTTTTAATGAATCGATTTTTAAATCGATTAATTCAGGAATAATACTTAAAGAACTTAAATCTTTTGATTGAATGGTAAAATCTTCTGCAACTTTTTCTTTTTGAGCTTTAACTAAATCATAAATCCAGCGGCATGTGTGAGCACATCCCCCTCTATTAGCATCTCTATTAGTTAAATGATTTGATAAAGAACATCTTCCACTATAACCGGCACACATGCCACCATGAATAAAGATTTCTATTTCAGCTTTAACTTCATTTTTAATATCTTTAATTTCATCTAAAGTAAGGTCTCTTGCTAAGACAACTCTAGTAGCTCCTTTATCGTGCCAAAAATTAACGGTATTAGTATTCATTGCTGATTGTTGGGTAGAGATATGTACTTCTAAGTTTGTTTTCTTTAAGGCAATATCAATAATACTAGGTGATGCGGTTATAATTCCATCTACCTTAACTTCTTCTAATTCTTTTAAATATTCATAAATACCATCCATATCAGCATGATGAGGAATTACATTAGTCGTAATATATAATTTCTTTCCATGTTCATGGACGAAATTACTGGCTTTAATCATATCCTCTTTCGTGAAGTTACTGGCATGAGCTCTTAAACTAAATGATTTTCCACCAATAAAAACAGCATCAGCACCGTAATAGATAGCATATTTTAATTTTTCTAAGTTCCCTGCTGGGGCTAATAGTTCAACCATTTATTTTTCCTTAATGATGGATTTTTCAAATAAAAATCCTTCATGCCATACTTCATTATATTTTTGTTTAATTTTATTAATTTCATCTTTAGATACTTTATTTTTATATAAAGGAATAATATCTAAAGCATATTCATCACTTTGAAAGAGAGTATCAACAATTAAATAATCAGCAATTTCATTTAATTTATCTAAAGCATTTAAACTACTTAAAACCTCACCTCTAAAAACATGAGTTCCTAAGTCATCTTCATAAATAGGAAATAATTCATCTCTAGTATCTTCTTTTAAAGTAAGATTAGATATATTATGATTTAGATCATTATCAGTAAATAATGAAACAATTTTTCTTTTTGAATAAAACATTGACATATGGCCATGGCCATATAAAAATAATTCATATTCTTTTTTTAAACCTATTTTATAAATATCATCTAAAGTTATTTCTTTAGAGACAAAGGCTCCTTTAATTAAGTCAGTTTTAAAGTAATTAAAATCAACATAATTAGTTAATAAGGTTTCAGGATTATAAACAAATTTATGGTTTAAATTAAGTGATTTAAAGGTTTCGATTAAACCTAAATCACCACCAATAAAACCATCGATTAAATCAAGATCTAAACCTTTAACATATTCTTTAATTAATTTAATTTCCTGATTAGTATAAAGACCATTAAAAAGAACAAAGACTAACTTTTCATTATCTTTAATCTTTTTAATAACTTCATTAATGTTTTCATCAAAGCTTTTCGTTAAAGCTTTAGAAAACATCTTATTTCCGATAATAAAGCCATCTGCGACTTTTATTAATTTATCTAAATTATTTAAATCATGGATTGTTGTTAATATTTTCATACGTATTTATTTTACCTCTATTTTTAAATATAGTCAAAAAGATTTGTTGGTTTTTCATAAAAAGAGACCCCAAGCAAAAGGCCCGGGGTCAATTAAAGGGGATTTTGTGTATTTACATACACATAATAGGGGATAAGTAGCACCCAAAAGATTTGGATGCACTTTTATTATAATACTTATAATTAAAGTAGTAAAGTAAAAGGATTAAGTATGGTTATTATCACATTTTATTTAAATTATTTGTTTTTAAAGGTATTTATAACCTTAACTGCTTCATCATAAAAAGCTTCTTTTCCTTTTAAAACAATATCATGATAATAAGAACTTTCATTACTTTTAATTAAATCCGATACACGTTTATAACCTTCTCTTTGCATATAGGTATAATAATTTATCTTTCTTACTCCAGAGTTTATACAACGGATATAATCATTTTTAGATACTCCAGAACCACCATGCATTACAATTGGAATATTATTAGTTATCTCTCTAACTTTTTTAATTAAAGGAAAATTTAAATCAGGTTCGCTTTGATATTCACCGTGAACTGTTCCAAATGAAATTGCTAAGCAATCAACTTTAGATTTTAAAACAAACTCTCTAGCCGCTTCTGGATCAGTATAAAAACTAGTTGTATCCCCATCACCTTCTAATCCATATGATTTAATTCTTCCTAATTCAGCTTCAACACTTACATTTTTTGGTTTTGCATACTTGACTATTTCAATTGTATTGGCTAAATTTTCTTCGAAATTTAATGATGATCCATCATACATTACCGAAGTAAAACCCATGTCGATTGCTTCTTTAACTTTATTTAAATCAGTTCCATGATCATAATGTAAACAAATTTTAGCTTTTGATTTTTGAGCTAACATTTTGGCAATCGGAAAAATGGTATCTATTTTATAAAATATTTCATGAACAGGGGCAAAACTTAAGATAACTGGATAATCTAAATCCTCAGCAGCTTTAATAACTGATGTGATAACTTCTAAACTTGTATAATTAAAAGCGGGAATTGCACAATTGTTTTCTTCAGCATAAGTTAGTAACTCTTTTAAATTGGATAACATTTTAATTTAACCTTCCGTATTTTTTTTCTAATAATAATATTTCTTCTAGGCTATTATGAATTGGTTTAGGTGTATTACTAAATAAGCAACTAACCGCTAAAGAAGAAGCGATTCTTAATTTTTCTATGCTAGATTTTTTATTTATAATTCCATATAAAATCCCCGCACAAAAAGCATCACCCGCACCAACACTATTTATAATATCTTTTGAATTAATATTTAGTGATTTTAATTTAATTGTTTCACTACCGTTATATATAATACTAATTTTTGGTGAATGAATAATAACTTCTTTAATTACACCCATATCTTTAATAACTTCAGCACATTTTATTAATTTATTTAAATTTAATTCTTCGTTATCATATATATCTATTTTAGAAAGTTTTGACGCCTCTAATTCATTGATTATCAAATAATCTATATAAGGTAGTGATGGTTTAATTACTTCGATATAGCGATTACTATCTTCAGTTACAAGATCACAACTGGTTGTAATTCCTTGTTCTTTTAATTTTTTTAACCAAAGTGAAGCTTTGGTTTCATTATTTTTAAGTTTATCTAAATAAGGTAACAACAATAAATATCCTAAATGAAAATGTTTGGTTGTAACTTCTTTTAAGTTTTTACCAAATATCCCATTAGCTCCTTCATAAAATAAAAAAGTTCTTTTTTTATTGTATTCATTCATTAAGGCATCAACATATGATGTTTGATGATTAAGTGATATTTCAACATTTTCATAATTTATATTATTTTCTTTAAAATAATCTAGTGCTAATTTACCTTTACTATCTTTACCAATAGTGCCCATAGCTAAAATATTTAAATTTTTATCAATCGCTCTAAGCGAAACTGATACATTAGGAACAGAACCTCCTAATGTATCATAACTTTTATTAATATGAGTTAAATATCCTTCTTTAGGGTAATGACTAATAAATTTGTTGGTATCAACGATTATATTACCAGCAATTGTTATACCATCCTTTAGCATTATTTTTTTCCTTTAATCGGGGCTTTAGCAAGACAAGTATAATATTCACTACCACCATAATATACATAATAATGATTATCAACAATAGTCATTCCTGTAAAGAAAATTGTATCACGCCAGTTTGAAACTAAAACTTCAGGATTTTGATAATCATATCCATTTTCATAAGGTCTATCATCAGCCTTTAAAACTGGACGTTCTAAATAATCAACTGGTTTAGTGACATCATTATATTTAAATAAGACTTCACCAATCGCGTAAAAATGACCACTATGGTGTCCTCCTGTAAATAAAATAATGTCATCTTCATTGTGATTTGCAAGGGCAAAACAACCTTCCCCACCTGGCCATTTATGTTTAGATACTTTACTGGTCCAATTAACTAAATCATCAGATGTAGCAATTAAAAAATTATTTAAATACATAACAAATTGATTGTTAATTTTTACTGCTTCATTATGTCCACTTTGAATAACACATGCATTACGATGAATTTCATTAACACCCTCAAAAACTATTTTAGGCTTAGTCCAATTAACTAAGTCTTTACTTGTTGATAAAACAACTCCTGATTCTTTGGGGTTTAAAGGTTCATGGAAATTCCATCTGTTACAAAATAAGTAAAATGTATCTCCATGTTTAACGCAATTTACATCTTCAAAACTATATTTTTCATCTTCACCATGTCTAAATAACGGCCCTGTTAGCCTTTTGAAGTTTATACCATCTTCACTAACAGCAACACCAATATCACAAATATAATCGATGACAACCTCAATTGGACTTGAATCTTCTTTTGTTTCAACTAACTCATGAGGCATTTCCCCACGGTAAATATAATAATATAAACCATTATGTTTTAGTGTGGAACCATTATGAACTCCACCACTAATATAACCTTTATCCCATGAATTAGGATCTGGTTTAAAAATAGGTTTATCGTGTTTTTCAAATGGTCCAATTGCCCAATCTGGTAGAACATTTTCATCGACTTTCTTTTTGGTAAAACCGCCCCAATATAATTTTTCATTATATTGTTGTTTTTCCCTTATTTCTTTTCTTTTTGTTGTTTGCCAATCAAAGAACCCTTGACTGAAAAAATCTTTCTTTTTACTCATTTTTATACATTTGCCCTTTCATATGTATTCTTTATAATCAGCTAATTTAGGATATTGATGATTATTTGTTAGCCTAATAAAATTTATTTTTATATTTTTATTTTTAGAAATGATTTTAATATTTACATTATCTTTTTTAATTGTTTTAAAGCGATATAAGCCATTCATACTTCGATATTTCTTTTCAGGATATTCTTTTTCTATTTCCATTTCAATTAATTTATCATTTAAATAAATATCGAAGCCTTCATTGATGTTTGAGTTTGTAACATAAACATCAAAGTAATCAAATGTTTTCATATTTAGATTTTCAGTTATTTGTAATTGATTTTCAGTAATATTGGTTTTAAGATTTGTATAAATTGCCTCTTCACCCTCCTGATACGTAATAACATTTAGATTTTTAACTGAATATCCTAACCCTTTATCACTTGTTGATTTGATTATTAATTGTTTAATGTAACTAATATCAATATCATTTAAAAGTATTTCTAATAATTTCGGTTTATTTGATTGAAGAATTTTAATGTTTTTATTTAAATCATCGGTTAAATACACTTCATAGTTAAGTCCATTATTAATAGAACTGATTTCAAGTTGTAATATTTCATTTTTATTTATTTTATGATTTAGATTAAATTTAGTTATTGTTTCTTTTTTATGATTTATTCCATAAAACATTAAAATATGATTATCATTAATTAATTCTAAGTTTTTTGTTTCTATATTTGGTTCTTCAAAGTTTATTTTAAACTTAAATTCTTTAAGGATAGGTGGCAATATTAACGGTTGATACTCTAAAATCTTATCGTTAGTTATTGCCGATACTTTGATATTTGTTTCTAATTCTCTATCTAAAGTAATTTCTAAGTTGTTTTTTGTAATATTTATTTCTCTTTTATTATATTTTGTTGTTAAAATTATTTTATAATGTGAGAAATCATTTTCTAAACATTTATCCCAATTTAAAGTAACTCTTTCTAATCCAGAAACACTAATCTTTTTATTTAAATTCAATAATTTAAATGATCTTTTTTCTCCATTTTTTAAAGGTGTTAATTTAAGTTTTTTAATTTCATTTGGTGATACATTTATTTTAATTCCTAATAACAGTTTTGTTTTATCAAAGGATCCGATAACATCATTATCTATTTTTAAAGTATAGAAATCTCTATTTAAGTTTTTAAAGATAACTACAGCCTCTTCATTAGTTTCTTTGTTGTTATAGATAATGAAGTTATGAACTTCATTATTAAAATCATTAACATAATTTGATTTAATAATTAATAAATTTCTGTTTGAAATAGTTGCATACATCTCAAACATCATATATGCTAAATAAACTTCTCCTGATCCATATATTTCTTTAATTTGTCTCATTGAAGATTGACTACCACCATCTAAGGCAGGATTGTCACCTAAATTACCTGTTGAGAATTCATAAGGGATGTATTCACCTCCGATTGAATCATAAGGTCTATTTAAATTTCCATAAGGATTACCATTAAGTGGTAATGCCCATAACCAATTTTCTCTGGCTTTCCAAAATAGTTTAAAAAGATTTTTATCGTTTGAATATTTCAAATAAAATGAAATACCATATAAACTTTCAACCATTTCTAAAAATGCTTCCCATCTTTCTCTTGCACAGGCATAACCAAAGCCTTCAGTTTGAAAGTATGTTTTAGGATGAGAGTTTAAATAGTAATGAAAATAAATAGCACTTGATGAATTTAAAGCATAATCTAAGAATTTATTATCACCTGTTATTTCGTAAGCATAAACGTTTGATTTCGTTAACCAACCAGATGTGGTTGGTTTGGGAGCTACTCTCATTGAATAATAATTATTAAAATCAAGTGAGTTTCCATATTCTAAAGCTTTAATAGCTTCTTCTAAATAAAAGGTGTTTTTTGTAACCATGTAGGCTGTTAGCTGAATAATTGACCAAAAGGCTACTCCACCGACACTGCCACCGTTTTCTTTTCCGGTCATGGGAAGATGTGAATCTAAATCATAAGTAACTGGTTGAGCATAATTTTCCATCTTTAGTTTATTTATAAAAGGCAGAGTCGATTTAAATGCATTAATAACTTTATCATCATTTGTTAAAAGGGCTATCTCACCTAATAAAGCCACCCTATAAAAATATTTCCAAGTTGATAATAAATTTGGTCCTTCTTCATGTCCATCAACATCTGAAAACTTGCCTTTTGACTTAGTTTTTATATGGTCTAATGAAACACCAACAGGTAAACCACCCCACGCTAAATGAAAGAATCCTTCAGTATTATGATCATATTCTATCCAAGGATATTCTGAATCTTTATTAGATATTTTATAAAGTTCATCCATAGATAAATTTAATAAGGTTTCATTATTTAATACCTTTGCAACTGGTAGCATTCCTTTTAGGACATCCATTAAAGCAAACGATTCAGAATATGCAATCTTTTCAGCAAATCCATAAGGAATAAATGTCCCAATTCCATCTTGGACTCTCGCTCTAAAATCTAAAAGATTGATTGAAAGACCATACTGAGCTTCTTCATAATTATAAATGTTTGTAGTATAGTTATAATCGCCATGCCAAGACATTTTATTGTTATCTAATACTAATTCAGCAGCTTTTTTTATTAAATAGTTAAGGCTTTTATTTTCTTTTGGATAAGTTTGATAATTTATTTTTAAATTAATTTCAAGATTATCGTTTACTTTAAACTCATCATTGGTAATCCCTATATATAAATATTTATCGTCAGAAAACTTATGATACTTTCTCATGTCTTTTTCTAGTTTAAAATAATCTAGCACAGCAAAAAAACCATTTTCTAAATCATTACCATAAACACTCATAAACGCTGGAAAAGCAAACGGAATATCATATCTTGTGACTGATTGTTCATGAGTCATTAAAAATGAGTTTTCTTTAGTTGGTTTTGGAATTTTAAAACCAACAAACAAGTCATTTTCTTGTAAATGAGTTTTATTTGGTATTTTAATATTAACTTCTAAAGTTTTAAAATTATCGTTTTCTATTTCTTTTTTAATAATTTTAACATTATCAATTACTTTAATAAAAGTTTCAATCATTGTTAGTCTTCCTGCTTTGTCTCTCTTACAATTCTTTTATCGGTAAAAACATCTAAATGGTCAGTGCTTTCTGTTGAGAACTCTGATATTATTGCTCCATCAGGGCCAGCTTGAAACCAATGTTTAGTATTAGGCATAATTGTATATTGCATTCCAGGTTTTAAAATTATTTCATTATAAACAGTTATATCTGTTTCGGGTATCTTAGCTTTAATGTTTTCAGTTTTCATTCCTTCTACATATAAATATACTAAACCATGACGACATCTAAATGTTTCTTCTTTTCCTTTTTTATCACCATAATCTGGATGTTTGTGCTCTGGACAAGTTTGATTAGGAAATAAGACTAATTCTTTTGCACATACACGATTAGTATTAATATAAGTAATAATTTGAAGCCCTATATTGTCTAGATCGTTTAAGCCAAAATCTGCAATTTCTACAACTTTTTTTTCATCTTCCGTTAAAATTATTCCTGCATTTTCTAAAACTTTGATTGTTTTTTGCTGTTGGTTTTCATATTCTTTTTTAGTCATAAGTTATTCCTCGTTTCTAATTTTCTTTAAAAGATCCTTTAAATTAAAAGTTAATAAACAAATGTTTTCATCAGCATTACCATAATATAAATTAATAACACCTTCTTCTTGAGTTAATCCACAAGGAAATATCACATTTGGTAAAAATCCTACTTTTTCATAATCTTTTTCTGGTTCTATTAATGGTTCTTCACTTCGGTATAATATTTTTGATGGGTCGTCTTTATCAAGTAATAAAACTCCTACTTTGTATACATTATTCTTATCAGCACCATGATATATTTCAATCCATCCTTCTTCAGTTAAAAAGGGGATACATGATGCACCTATTCTAGCACTATCAAAATTATCTTTTCTTAAACTACAAAGTAATTGGTGATTAGAATATGATAACAAGTCTTTTGATTTTGAAATCCACATTTCAGGGGTTTGAAAATATGCACTAACCGGTCGGTTAATTGCATAATAACTTCCATTTATTTTTTCAGGAAAGATAACTACATCTTTATTATCAGGTAAAAATATTATTCCTAATTTTTCTACTTTTTTAAAATCATTTGTTTTTGCAAGAGCTGTGACAACACCATTTCTGGAAATTGCACTATAGGTAATATAATACATACCTTCAATTTTGACGATTCTAGGATCTTCAATTCCATATTCTTCATAACTTTCAGTTGGAGTCATGAAATGATTTTGATCAATATTAAAGTTTATACCATCTTTACTTTTTGCTAGTCTAAAATGTGAAATACTTGTTAAATATAATTTATCTTCCGTCTTTATAAATCGTGGATCACTATAGTCAATTTTAGAATCAAATGCATCAAAATATTTAATTATAATATCTTTTTTCTTTAAATCAAGAATAGGAACACCTATTCTATTTTTATCGTTACTAAAAAAATTTTCTGCCACTCTAATTAAAAGAAGTGTTTCATTATTATATTTTATTACACCCGGATTAAATGCGCCTATAACTTTCATTCCTTCAAATGATGGTTTTATATCTTTTGGGGTAATAATTGGATTATTGATATTTCTTGTTATTATCATTTAACTCTCCTTCGATCCGGTAATTTTAACACCTTCCATAAAATGTTGTTGGGCAAAGAAATATAAAATAATAATTGGGATACTTACTAAAACATTAGCGGCTGATAAAATATTCCAAGGTAAAATTGTTCCGCCTGTTGCCCCTAAT
>JBBACV010000027.1:0-11118 GCA_041656835.1 Acholeplasmataceae bacterium
TGCCGATTTATTTATTTCTCCAAAAGAAAGATATTATTTTGGTAAAGACATTAGTAAGGATGTCTTTGTTAAAGGACAGCATGATTCAATGAATAAAACATCAAATGAAATAGTTGGTTGGATATTTGGCGGGGACACCAAAGAAATTGGTTATTATAATCAATTAGCTTATAATTATGATTTTGGTGTCACCATGGCTAAATCTTTAAAAGTTAAATTACCCAATTATAATGGAAAGGTTTTAAATGTCTTTAAAAACAAACTGTAAGGTTGTAATTGCATCTGATTCATTCAAAGACAGCATGACATCAAAAGAAGTAAATAAACAAATATTAAAAGCTTTTAAAAAAGTTAACAAAAATGCTAGTTATAATCTGATAAACATCTCTGATGGCGGGGAAGGGTTTATTAATGCGATAACGAATAAAACCATAAAAATAAAAGCTAAAAATCCAATTGGAAAATATATTAAAGTTCCGATTGGTATTTTAAATAAAAATACGGCAATTATTGAAATGGCTAAAGTTAGCGGAATTGAGTTATTAAAGAAAAATGAAATTAATGCTAACTATACAACCAGTTATGGTTTAGGCGAAGTTATTAAGGGAGCGCTAGATTTAAATTTTAATAAAATATATATCGGGATTGGAAGTAGTTCAACGAATGATTTAGGCATCGGAATGTTACAGGCGCTTGGCGGTAAGTTTTATGATCAAAATATGAACGAAGTTGGTATTTACGGTGAAGATATCTTTAAAATTAAATTTGTTGATTTTAAAAATATCGATGAAAGGTTAAAAAAAGTAAATATAACAATTGCTGCCGATGTTTCTAATCCCCTTTATGGTAAAGATGGTGCTAGTTTTATTTATGGTCCTCAAAAAGGATTAAAAAACAATGAAATTATAAAATACGATCAAGAATTTATTAGATTAAGTCGTTTATTAAATCAAGCAGCCAATAAAGATTGTACTAATTATCTTGGCGCTGGTGCTGCAGGTGGCGTCGGTTATAGTTTAGTTACATTTGCAAACGCCAAAATAATTAGTGGCTTTGATTTAATTAATGATTTAACAAACCTTACTGAATTATTAAAAAATACTAACCTTTTAATTACAGGTGAAGGAAAGATTGATGATCAAACTTCATTTGGTAAAGCCCCCTATAAAATTGCTAAGTTAGCTAAAAGTATTTCAAAAGGAATAAAAATATATGCACTATCAGGAGTTGTTGACTATAATAATGATTTTCAGATATTTGATGATATTATTAATATTAATCAAAGCTTAAAATTAGAAAACGCTGTAAAAAAAGGTCATAAGAGAATATATAAGAGTGCATCTAAACTAGCTAAGAAAATTTTTCAGGCTTAACATAATTTAATTTGTATCATAGTTTAGTTATCAAATTTGTAATAACTTACGCTACCTCAAAAATAAAGGTGGAATTCGAGAATGAATTCCACCTTTTTAAAATTATGCTATTTTATGTTTGTTATACATTATAAGATTTTTAGTTTTGGGGATTTGAAGTATAAAAATTATACCAAATAGTATTGCCAACAGTGTTGGTGTCAGCTCCCTCAACAATATAACTAACTGGATATGCAGGGTTGATAGGCACTTCAATTTCCATAACGTCATCTCTAAGGTTGTTGGATAAAACGCCACTTAATCTAAAATCATCATTCCAGCCGTCTATTCCACTATAAGAGTAGTTATGTCTTGGAATAAAGCGCATTAATGTTGAATTAGCTTCTGGAATTGTATATTCCATACTAATTCTATAACCATAACGTTCGATTGTAGAATTATCAATTAGATTAGGGTAAAATAGCGCAGTTGCTATAGGAGATACAGTTCTTTTATAAACTAAGTCTCTTAATCGAGATCCCGTATCCCCATACATATCAATCTGTTTGTTAGAACCTGTAGCTTCTGAAACATATCCTAATTTTTCTTTATTTGAGTTATAGTATACCTTTCTAATAGCTAATCCATTGATAGTTTCTCTAAGACTTGCACCAGATGTTCCGTATGCTTTAATTTTATCATGTTGTAAAACTCCATCAACATACACATCTTCTTCTTTATTGGTAACTAGCCATTCATATTTGAAATATTTACTTCCAACAGGAACTTTATCGTCTCCTTCTAACGGAAAGAAAATATCTTGATTAATTTTTTGAATTTGGATTCCCCTATCTTTCATAGCAGTATTAATTCCGCTCCAAGTAGTAGCTCTTGCAACGGCTTGACCTAATCCGTATTCTGGATTGTAAGCTGATCCATTATTATGCAGGATATATTGCAATCTGACAGGGAAAACTTTATAGTCATCGTCTAAATTCCAAAAATTCCTAAATCTTTCTAATGTTAAGAAATAATTATCCTCTGTTTTAGGACCAAAAACTTGGTCTTTCATATTATCTTGTTCTGATACTCGCCTTGCGCCATCAACAGGAGTAGCTCCAATAGTCCAAGGGAAGCGATTTACAACCCAAATCATAGCGCTAGAAAGCGGATCTATAATATAATCTTGTTGGTAGATATAAGCGGCGGCAGCTCTATCATTAAGTGGTAAATCAAACAATCCATGAGTAGATAGTAATGTTTGTGCACTAGGTGCTGCATATACAATACGGTGGCTAAATAAATCATAAGGTTCAGTAGTATTATTAAATACTTCAATATATTCCCATAAAGGAATAGAATTATGTCCCATATCAGCACTCATTTCGGTAATTAATAAATCAGGAGCATCAGGGATAGGTTCGGTTAAGTTCATACTAGGTGTTCCAGTAACAAATTTAGTTGGAATGGATGTTCCTCTTGGATCATCAACAACCGATAGAGTGAAGTGACTTATACCATTTTCCGAGATTATATCAAATTCATATTCGCCGATAAGATTAATAGCTTCGACAAGATATTCACCATATAGAATCAAAGTATCGCCATCAATTTCATAATCATACCATTCTTCTAAATCATTGCCATCGTATCTTACAATTAATTCATTTAAATCAGGTGCAGTTCCTAATTTAATTTCATATGTGGCATCAGCTCCGATAGCATCTGGCATCCAATGATGCAAAACACCTTTAACAATTGGTGGTATATCTAAAATTACATCTTCTGAATAATACGTTCCTTTATCTGTTATAAGATAAGCTTTTACTACAGTAAAATTATCTCTTGGGATTGTTCTTAAAAATTCTGATGTATACGTTTGGAAAGAGTTAGATTGTAATTTTAAATCAGCATTTGAAAGATTTAAATCGTTATTTAGATCTTCGCTAAAAATTAAACCAGCTTCAATAAATATTTCATCATCTTTAAGTTCGTAATGACCTAAATATGATTCATATCCTTCATCGATTCTTAAATCTAAACGATTAGATAGGGTTACCATTGTTTCTTTTGACCCCGATGTCTTTTCTTCAATATTTCGATCATATAAAGCTGTAAAAGTATAAGTTGGATTGAATGAAACAATAGTTCCATTTTCTTCCCAATGTGTGAAATTAGGGTTATTAGCTGTCAATGTTACCAATGAGTTATAAGCATACTCATCGTTATTAATTGAAATAGGTAACACACTATCTTTTAATTCATAAGTTAAAGAGTATACTGTTGCCTCTGTAATATTATCGAGGTCTTTGCTGCCAGCTTTATGGCTCCATGTTGGAAGTTCATTATCAAGTAGTAATTGATATCCTGGTTTACTGTATTCTTTATCAAGAGTAGGCGGTGTCGCAGATTTAGTATTTTCAACATATACAATATCTCCTATTAACTCGCCATTTGTATCCATAAAGATAACAGGGTGATTTTCATCAAGACGATTTTCATAAACGGCAGTTAAGTTAAGGTTATCATAAGCTAAAAATTGCGATTCTGAATTTAAATCATATCTTACAACACCATTTACAATCCAAAATGAAAAGTCATAATTAGGATTATCAAAATCACTAATATCAACAACTGTTTTATAATTAACATTTAACTCATGAGGACCTAAAATATTTTCATCATCTAATACCGAAGTTAAATATACAGTGACTAATTCCTCATTTGCATGAGCTATTTTCACATGTGAAATTCCGTAAATCATTAAGGCTAATGATAGTAAAGAAAAAATTATTTTTCTCATAAATTAACCACTCCATCCGGACATTTCTTCATTTCCAGCGGCACCAGACATTGCGATTGAAGTATTATAATCAATCTTTATAATATCTAATTCTGGTTCTATATAGTTTGATTTTATTTTTATATAGTTATTTTTCATATAAACATCCTTTCTATATTTTTTTATTTTATAATCAATAACAATATCTCCTATAATAATCTCCTCCTTTAATTTTCAATTTTATGTGCAAGGTAAGGAATATTTGGAGCACTTGCTTGGTCAAGATTAAGATTTAATGCTTCAGCCATCATTACGCCAAAGGAATTAACATACGATAAATCTGAATAATGTCCAATCTTTTCTACGGGGCCTCCAAATACCATACCGAATATATGTCTTGATGTTTCATGATAAGAATCGTGTTGACCTCTAGGATTCATACCACCATTTGAGTTATCACGATTATGGAAATGATACCTTTCGCTTGGTACAACTAACATATCAACGTTTGCTTGACGCCAATAACCCATTTGATTTAACTCAGCTTTAGTTAATACAGCTTCTACATACTCTTCTTGTAAAAGAATATTTTTGATAGTTTCTAAATCATTTGGTCTTATTCTTTGGCCTTTAAAAGTTAAATACATATTAAGTCCAGCTCCTACGCCTACGACAGTAGTTGTTGACTTAGGACTTTCACCGGGACCTAAATATTCAAATATATATTCTGAATTTATTTGTTTTAATTTATCTCTTAAAGCTGGCCATTTAGTTTTGTGATATTTATCATTACTTCCAAAAATACCGGCATTCTTTTCAGCGCCAAAAGGTGTCATACCATGATCAGTTGTAACAAAGAAAACCGTTTTATGATAAATTCCTCTATCCTTATAGGCGTCAACTAGTAGTTTAATTTGAGCATCAATTTCTCCTAATTTATTCATAACATTATTCATTCTACCAGTTTCACTTGTAGCTTGACTATAATTATAATAGTTTGCTTGGTTATGACCAATTGCGTCTAAATCATCTACATAAACCGATAAAAATCTTGGTATTTCACTGACTCTCATAGTGTTAGAACCATTTTGGAAATTTATACCTTTAACTAAATTAACAGCTTGATTAAATCTGACATCTGATGTTGGATTGCTACCTGAGGGTTCATTAACATATAGATGATTTAAATTATTAGTTGTAAATATTCCTTCAGCAGGAAAATGTCTAATAGTAGCTGATGAAATACCTTTCTCTTTGATAACATCATATAATGTTTCTCTAGCTATTTCTCTTCCTTGCTGAATAACTGTGTCAGTATTAGTATCATAATAACGGTAAGCATTCTGAGCTTCGTGACTATTAAAGCCTCCCAAAATTAAATATTGTAATGGAGTGGTCACTGAAGGTAGAAGTGTTTCTAAATTGTCAAAGAATAGTCCATCACCAATATAAGAAGAGAGATTAGGAACCTTTCCTCTAATTATCCCTTCATCATAATAATATTTAGGAAAGCCATCTATATTAATATAAACAACATAAATATCTTCAACTAAAACAGTAAAAGTAAATGTTTTATTCATAAAGGAAACAGTTATCGTTTTAGTCCCTATAGTATCACTATTAAAACCTGAAACATCATATTCATTACTATTTAAAGTCTCATAGATATTATTACTGTATAACACATCTACTGCCAATCCTTTTGTATCAAAAGCTTCGTCAATAAAATAATTTAATTTATCTGGTATTGTTACATACATTTCTACGACTGTTAATAATTCCCATTTAGCATTTAACGTTATATCATTATCAATTTTTGTGTTAAAGTCAAAAGGAATATTTTCATCTTCTAAATACCAATGAATAAATTCATAGCCATCTTTTAAAGGAATCTCTGGTTCAATAATTTTTAAACCTAGATAAACTGATTCTGTTGGAATGTTAGTTCCGCCGTTAGAGTTAAAAGTGATTAATGCACTTTCTCTATCTGGAAGATATGATAAATCAATCTCAGAGATAAAAAAGTCATTATCATTATTATTAGAATCAATCATTGAAGATCTTTTAAGAGATTTATTTTTTAATAGAGTTCCATCAGCTGAGTTTTCTCCTTCAAACATATTTGAATTACCTATACCAACTAAATCAATAATTCGTGAATCATCTAACCCAGTTAAAGAAAGTTCGCTATTATCTAATGCTAGAGCTAAGGTTCCGCTATTAGAATTTATATCAAGGCTTTGGTTGGAATAAGATATTTTTGCTGGTAGATGGTTGTTGTTATCTAACCCTCCTCCTTTTAACTCTATTAAGAAAAATTCGTTTGGTGAGATAATTCCACTTAAATTTATTGAATTTAATGAAAAATTTTCATCATCATGAGCAAAATGCAAACTATAATTATTTAAATCATAACTTAAATTACTGCCATTATATAGGACTACGTAATTCTGATTAAATAATGATTCGCTTAAACCACCATTACCATATATCTCATAAATCATTAAAGAATCATTTAATCTTGGCGCTATAGTTTCGGAATAATAAATTCCTTTATTAGTTTCTAAATAAGCCCGATAAGATATAAACATATTTTTAGGAATTGATCTTAAGAATTCATTGGAATTTAAATTATAATTATTAGATGGTATCTTAATCGCATTAGGTGTTTCAAAAGTCAAGTTATTAACAAAAACCTCACTAGCTATAAAACCTATGTTTATTAAAGTTTCATTTTCGTTATGAATTTCAAAATGCCCTAAAAAAGTATCATAATTTTCTCTTAGGTTTAAATTTTGTGATATTGTAACTAAAGTATTTTTTGATATTCCGGCATCATTTACCTCGGTAATATTACGATTATAAAGAGCTGATAGAATAAAGTCTTCTTGATAAGATAAAATCACCCCGTCTTCTTCCCAATAACTAAAGTTCGGATTCTCATTGCTAAGAGTAACTAATTTATTGTAATTATGCTGTTGATTATTTATCATGACTGGATCTATATTATCGGCTACATCATAAGTTAATGAAAACACGGTAGGTTTAGTTATTTCATTTAAAGTTTTATTACCTGTTAATGGTGTCCAAATAGGCTTTTTATTAGAATCAACTAATAATTTTAAACCTGGTTTGCTATACTCTTTTAAAAGTATAGGAGCATTTACAGAATTTCCTGTGTCTATAAAGATTACATCATCAATAATATGTCCGTTGGTATCAATAAAGATAACAGGATGTGAATCGGAGTTTGTCGGTTGATAGACAACTGTTAAATTTAGTCCGTCATATGCGAAAAAACTACTTGTTGAATTTAAATCAGTTCTTACTACTCCATTAACCAACCAAAATGAAAAATCATAATCATTGTCATTAAAGTCATTAATATTTATTATAGAATGTTTTGTTACTTGGTGCTCTATTGGACCGATAACATTATTGTTATCTAAAATAGAAGTTAAAGTAACGGTAACTATTTCTGAATTAGCATAACTAAATTTAAAAATAGAAACAACTGCTAAAACAGAAAACAAGATGATTTTTAAAAAAAATATCAGTCTTTTAGATGTTATTTTTAAAGTCATAAATCGTTCCTTTCTTAAACATAATTTATATTAGTAAAAAAGCGCCTATGTGAAGTGATAAGATGTTTGTAGACACACAAAAAAGTGTTAAACTACAAACATCTTTTTTATTTACATAAGTATTAAGTTATAATGTTAGGAGATAACAAACAGTGATAAGGAGGAATCACAATGAGTAAGAAAAAATATACATTTTATACAGCTGAAGAAAAGCTGGAATATTTAAATTTGATAATGGAAGGTGAATATAGTCAGTCAGAAATAGCAAGACAAAATAATATGTCTTCAGGTATGTTATCCAATTGGATGAAAGCATATAAAGAAGGAGGAATAGAAGCTTTAGAAAACAAAAGAAAACCGGGAAATCCATTGTCTAAATACCAAAACAGAAAAAAATTAACTCCTATGGAAGCGTTAGAATATGAAAACATGAAATTGAGGATTGAAAATGAGCGCTTAAAAAAAGGTTACATAAAAAAGGAGGTGATTCATACAAAGAACAAGAGTTAATTCGGAAAGAATATCAAATAATATTGAATTTATCTCAAGATTATAATATTGAGTCACTTTGTGAAACAATGAATGTTTCTAGGTCTGGTTATTATAAATGGTTAAAAAGAAAAGACACTTTGAATCGTTATGAATTACAAAGAGAGAACTTAAAAGAAATAGTCTTAAATTACTACAAACAAAGTCCAACATGGGGTTATAGGCGTGTAAATAAGCAAATTAAGAAGAATTACGGTTGGATAGTGTCTGACAATCTAGTTTGGAAAGCAAGGAATGAATTAGGATTGGTCTGTGTATCTAGAATAAAAACTAAAACACAAAAGCCTGGTAATGATCATAAAATATACCCTAACCTAATAAAGGGTAACTTTGAAGCTAACTCTCCATTTGAAAAAGTATGTACAGATACAACTATGATTGGTCATAAAGGAAAAGTTTATGATTTAAATTTATATGTTGACCTGTTTAATTTAGAAATTATATCATACGATTTAACGCTTTCTAACTTTGGACATAGTGTTGGAAATCACCATCGTGCTTTAAAGAGTTTTCTATTAGAAAAACAAAAAAGAGGATATATAGACGTGGAGACAATTCTCCACTCCGACCAAGGACCTATATATACCTCAAGAGCATTCAATGCTCACTTAGATGATACACCAATTATAAGATCTATGTCAAGGGCAGGAACTCCTACGGACAATCCAGTAATAGAATCTTTTAATGGTTGGATGAAAGATGAACTAGAATACGATTTCAAATATAAAGACAGAGATTGTATATTTGAAGTGATTGATGAATACATCAAATATCATAATCAAAAAAGACTTTCATTTAAATTAGAATATAAAAGCCCAATTAGCTTTAGAAGCGAATTAGGCTATAAATAATTTTTTTAGTGTCTACAAACTATTGACTATTACATATGCATATTATTATTATATATTGAAAAAACTTATAAAATATAACATAAAAAGTAATCTATAACTAAATAAAGATAATAAGTTGATATAATTGATGAATTATCGTTAATTTGAATAATTATATTAAATTTAAACTATGACAGCACTAAATAACATATAGTATAACATTAAAAAAAGAGGCTTAACATATATAGTTCAACCTCTTAAAAATGATTTTTTGATAGAATTATGATGTTTTATTTACTGTTATATTATCTATGAGTAAAGAAGTTGTCCCGACTCCACCACCAGGGAAAATTTGAATTAAATAATTCGCATAATTATCTAGAGTGACTTCCCAGGTAAAGGTTTTTATTTCATTGATTTCTTCAGGGTTACCAAACTCTTTAAATTGTATATCGGAACCATTATTACCATTTAATTGAAAGTAAACTGTATCAACTAATGTTAATAATTTATATTCAAAGGTTATTACGTAAGTTTCATTTTCTTCAAAATTAAAATTTGGTAACATAAATAATGTTGCATATGATCCTTCACTTTCAAAATATAATGATTTACCATCAATTCCATCGTTAATGATTTCTGAGTTAGGAGTTTCTATTGTATCTAAATTAAACAATCTATCCCCTTCATCAAAATTATCATATAAAGTATTATCAATTAATCTTTCTATTTTTAAATTATCAATAATGACTTTAGTGGTACCACTAGAACCGCCCGGGAAAAATTGTCCTAAATAAAGATTATTATTACCGAGGGTAACTTCCCAGGAAAATGTTTTAATGTCTCCAATATCATCATGGCTTCCAAATTCTTTAAATAAGTTTCCAGTCCCACCGCCATTGTCATTAAGTTGGAAATAAATAGTATCTACAAAATCTAAAACTTTATAATCAAATGTAATTAAATAGGATGCGTTTGGGGTCCATTTGAATTTTGGAACTAAGTACATTGTGTTGTAGTTACCAGGTGATTCAAATAATAGTGAGTTTCCTTTTATTGCATCTTCTGTATCAATTATTAAAGAATTAGGAACTGGATCTAAGTCTAAAGTAAATGGAGAATTATCTAAATCGCCAAAACTTTCAAATATATAATCACCCTCGGATATTTCACCAGAAGTTGTTTTAGAAACATCATCTGGTAATAATTCAAGTCTAATATTATCGATTAATAATGATGTATCTCCAGTTTCACTTCCAGGGAAAATCTGGATTAAATGGTCATCATAATTGCCTAGAGTAAATTCCCAACTAAATTGTTTTACTTTATTTAATTCATCAACTTGTCCAAATTCTTTGAAAATAACGTTAGAACCACCTCCACCATTTAATTGGAAATAAACAGTATCAATGAAACTAATTAGTTGGTAATCAAAAGTTAAACTATAAGTAGCATTTTTAGTCCAATTAAAATTAGGAAGCAAGAATAATGTTGCAAATGAACCAGATGATTCAAAATATAAAGACTTATTATCTATTCCATCATCGATAATCTTAGAATTGGGAGTTTGAGATGGGTCTAAATTAAATAATCGTTGCCCATTATCAAAATCATCCTCAAATAATGTTTGATTAGGAACATCTGTTTCTTCATCCTCTAATCTCTCGATTTTTAAATTGTCGATTACGACTTTTGTTAAATCTAAATTATTGCCAGGAAAAATTTGACCAATATAATTGTCATTTTCATCTAAAGTAACTTCCCACTCAAATGTTTTAACTTCATTTATTTCATTATGAGCACCAAACTCTTTAAATAGATTATCAGTTCCACCACCGTTTTCATTTAATTGGAAATAAATGGTATCAGAAAACTCTAATATTTTATAATTAAATGTAATTAAATACTTTGCTTTTTCAGTCCACTTGAAATTAGGAACTAAGTAAGCACCATTATAGCCACCAGATGATTCAAGTAAAAGCGAAGTTCCTTCAATCGCTAATTCATTGCTTATTAACTTA
>JBBACV010000028.1:0-11013 GCA_041656835.1 Acholeplasmataceae bacterium
CCTTCACAAGTCCGTCAGCCAAGTTGCTTGCTATCTTTTTGACTTGTGCAAGTCCATCAAGCAAGTCAACTGCACCTGACTGTACAGCAGCAATGCCGTCAAACAAGCTACTTCCATTTGACTTAAGAACTGCAAAGCCATCAAATACAATAGTATCTTCGTTTTGTACTATCGTAAAGCCGTTGAAGACAGAGGAGCCTTGCGCGAATACGTAAGCCTCTGTGTCGAACGAATTAATTCCACTTGCTTTAATTCGTGCAGTGCCGTCAAATAAACCTGCTGTGCTACGCTGCACAGCACAAGTGCCGTCAAACAGCTGTGGCGGGCCGTGCTGCACAATTGTTTCTGCGTCGAATAAGTCACTCTTGGCACTCTGTACTACAGTCTTACCGTCAAATTGCTTTGACGTACTAGACTTAATCAGTACCTTACCATCGAAGAGACCGGTAGAAGTAACTTCAATAGCTTCCTCCGCCCCCCAAGTCCCCCAAGTCGGTTCGGGGCTGGCGTATTTGCGGACGATAATTTCATCATACCAGCACGACTTCCCGTTGTATGTGGAGCTCATGTTCGCCATAAACCGGATTGCATTTTCATAGTCAGAACTGTTATACATCCCGGTTGCGGTGGCAATCTTTACGTCATCCAGCCATATTTCATATGTTTCATTCGTCCAGTTGAAATTTTTTAATTCAAATTTATGCCATGCTTCCTGAGATACAGTAACCCCGGAGCTTGTGGATGTTTCGTTGTAGTAGTAAAACAATTTCGATAAGTAATCACTGACAAATGAATACCGATTCGACCCATCCCCGCCTGATACCTGATTCCCATGCACCCCTGAATCCACCCATGACCGCCAGCTTACCGCTATGCTATCTGTTGCGGTACAAGGGATTGTATAGCTCGGGCAAGTGCTTGCCACAGTGAACCGCCCGGACTTAGACCCGGCATAACTCTTTGCCGTATCGGCCTTGGCGGCCCCTGCTATCTGTGTCCATGTCACGGAACCTTTCGAGGTTGACAGATCATCTTCGTCATCAAATGCCTCAAAATCCTCACGGCTTATAAATATCGTTGATGTACTCGCATCAGTCAAAGACGAATCGCCGTACTTCATCACGACATTCGTGTCAGACGTCCCCGGACTCGGAGCCACCCATACGCCCACTGACTGGTTCGGCGTCGTGCCGGTCAGGGTCGGCCAATCGATCATGTAGTCAAGGGCTGCGTCGGCGGCGTCGTGGAAGCGGATATCTCCGAAGTCGTCTTGACAGTGGCCGGAGCAATGGACAAAGCCTTCGTCTGTTAGTAAGACTATGCGGCGTAGGCCCATGTAGTTTAGGCCGCCCCAATTATCCGCAATCTTGAGTGCAATATATCGGTATGCCGTGTTATTGGCTATGCCTATATATTTCGGGTCTGCGACATTAGACGCAACGTGCTGCTCGAATTGCATTGACCCGCCGATCTGTGTCCAGTTGGTATCGGTGGCGTAGGTCAGTTCAGCAAATGCGCTTGATTCGGCGCTTCCCTGCATAATGAAATTTTTTGCGCCTTCATTCCCCCCGCCGCCATAAAAATGGTAATTTTCGTAATATATGCCACGGATTATTTTCGCTGATCCGAGGTCGAAATGAAACCTCTGGTTTGTGGTACCACTTGACCGCCACGCGCTATTTTCGGCGCTCCCGGTCAGTGACTTACTAGGGTCTGTAGCACAGTATGGATAGTAAGTGGTAAATTTACTCGTCGCCTTAACATAGGTGTCTGAGTGCGCCGTAGGGTAGTTCAGCACCATGCCCGGAGACGGGAATATCGACGGACTCCCCGCCGACTCCCCCACCACCAAATACATGGGGTACTTGACTTGCGCTACGGTTGCGCTGCATGTTCCGGTTTTTTTGTAGAGTTGGGCCATTACACTTCTCCGCTAAGGTGCAACTTCTTCCTTCGGTTCAGAGGACGGACGACAAGAATGGTTTCCGAACTTCAACACACACAGCTCCCATATCTTAGCACGGCAAGTCCACATACCATCTTCAATACAAATCTCTGTTAGTAAGTGGTCGAAGTATTCTTTGTACTCCGGCGCAATTAAGCCGAGCCGAATCAGTTGGTACCCAAGGTCATGCACCAAGCTACCAATCATCGAAGTTAGCGTGTCAAGTGTTGGCCCACTTGCTCCATCCCAAGCATACCGAGCAAAAATACACGTTCTTCCTTGCATGTCCATTGTAACGAATGGAAGTGCAATCTCCTCGTACGGAACTACACTAAGCTCAATGTAAAAGTCTCGGGTTGTAACGTACTTGAACCCGCGTCGAAAGTACAGTTTCTTATCTCGTTTAGTCACCGCAGCCACTCCTAAAAGTACTGGTAGTAAAGAATGAGTCCGTAGGTCTTCGTGTTTGTGTTGGCCCAAGCCACGCGGAGAATGTCTCCTGCAAGAAGAGGAAGTCTTTCAGTTTCCGGATACACGTAGGCATACTGCGTCAAGGAGCCGACACTGAAGTCCACGCTCGCCAGCGTGTAGTCGTAGGCTGCACCGAGTACGGAGTCAATCGTGACTGTCAGACTCTCACTTGCCACCGGCGCGCTTGCAAGTTTGATCGAGAAAGCACAGAGTTCCATCGCAACTCCGGGGGCGATACCAACCTTCACTGTCTCAGTTCCAGCGAACGTCTCCGCGGTGTACACAGCATTCACATAGATGTACCCGGCCGCCACGGCAGCTACGTACAACAAGCCATTGTACGCCACGCTTCCTTCAATCAGTACGTAGGAACCTGCACTGAAGAGGTCCGCTGTAATCGGAAGGCGCACAAGACCTCCACCTGAGTTCACAGCTGCGGCCGCCGCGAGCGTAGTATTCAACGCTCCTGTCCCGCCCACGTTACACGCCATCATCAACTTCCGTCTGTTTGCCAAACTAATAGTGTGCATACTTACTCCTCATGTGTTGACTTAGTTGCGAGGAAATACCTCAAGTACTTAAGACTATCTTCTCCGTAGATTGTAGGAACATCATCTTCGCTTGCACGTATCATCTTGCCGACAATGTCCGGGAACGGCCCACTCCTACCGGCCCACTTCTGAAAGATGCGTGTCGGCAGGAACTCGTCATCTTCTTCGTCTTTCCTATGATACTCTGCGTAGGCAGCCTGAACCAGTGGGTTCGTTGCAAGTGCAGGCTTATCTTCAATTGGACTCAAGAATGGAACGTGCATGAAGTGACCCCACAGGTGCATGCCAGCCGAGAGTCCTGCGACTGTCCCACTTCCGACTGTCAACACTTCTTTCATAAACTGATGCACGACTGGCGTCCCGAAGAAGTCTACTTCTTTGTCAAGAGCGTCCACTACCATGTTGGAACGTAGTAAGCGCTCGCCGTTCTTGATGTACTTGCGTACAGCAGCAAGCTCCTTCACAACCTGCATTCCTTCACCAGACTTGATTCTCTCCATAGTCTGCTGCCAGAGTCTACCCTCTCCGAATAGTACATTCCCAGTCCTGTACGCCATAACTGCACGGCGCTCAAACACCTTGAACGCTGTTGCTTGGAAGAGGAACAAGGAGCGAAGCCACGGAGTACGCATCCACTTACTTCCGAACTCACGTGAGAGGAAGTTGTTCCGGAGTATAGTGTCGTAGATTCCGTAAGCTGCTTGCTCCGCAGTCCAACCTTTCTTCCCAGCTGCACGTGTGATAGCAGCTGTAACAGATACACCGCGGTCAAAGGACTCAAACAAGTTAATAAAGACACCACCTGCATTTGCAGTCTTTCGTAGTAGTTTGTGCCCGATATCCAGTACCTGTTCCGGCACTTCTATTCCTGCATCCAACATCTGCCGGTGTAGATTGTTCGCTGGACTAAACGAGTTAATAAAGTCGTTGATGAACCTCTGCTGTGTGCTGCCGTGTACTCCGAGTCTGCCAAGTGCGTTCTTCACCGCAGGTGTTCCAAGTGTCTGCGAAAAAGCACTGCGGATCGAAGTAGGAGCATGACTCGCTACTACAAGTCCGCCGTGCTGTACGATGCTTCCAGTTACTTTCAGTAAGTGCCGGAAGCCAGAGGACGGCATCAAGAACAATCTCTTCACAACTTCGATCATGCTGTACGTTTCAGCCATCTTGTTGAGCGGTGTCCACTCCACCGGGTCCGCGCCATGGTACAATCGTTTGAACGCAGTTTCAAGCGCCGCATTCCCACGAACGTACCCCGAGTTCATTACCTTGTACCAAGTGTGCTCTCTCCCAGTTCCTTTGCCCCAGAAGTCTACGTTCTGTATCCGTCTTTCAGTCTGCCGAATATACGTTGCCATCGTATTATGAATGTCCGGCATCAAAGGACGTGAGTTCACAGTCCTGCGGTAGAACTTCATATTCGCCGCGCTGATGTTCGCACCTGGCATCTCTTGGAACTTCTTCGAGACCATTTCGTCTGGAAGTATGTGCGGGAGGTAGCCTTCCTCGATGACTACTTTCTTCCGGCGCGGGTACAGGTCTCTGAGTCGCTGCTTGTCAATGTCAAGCACACTTGCTCGAAGCTTCCCAACTGCCGCCTTCTCATTCGCAGTTAGCATCCCGTCCAAGAAAGGGTAGCGTAGTTCCCCTGACTCAAGGTTCTCAAGAGCGAGGGAGACTCGAACACTTGCGCTCTGCCGCGCAGCTGCTTCCGACACCTTCATGTGCGCCGCGTGGTACTTTTCGACAACTCCACTGAGCTGACCGAGTTGCTCCTGCACTGCCGTAAGTTCCTCTTTGTACACCTCTGCACGTCCGACACGTCTTGCAGTCTTCGACTTCTTTCCAAGTCTGCTGAGAAGTGTCTCAAGTTTCTTTGCACGCAAAGTTAAGACATCGTGCTGTCCTGTCTGGAGCGCCATGTCAACGAGAGGCGAATACAGTTTCTTCACCAACTGCAAGTCTGACGCAACTCCAGCTTCCTTCAAAATGTTGTTCGTGACAAGACTCAGACGCGCAATGTTATGTATCTCCGCACTGTAGAAAGAGGCTTTGAGCACAGCAGGATTCACCATCTTTCCTGCTTCTGTTCGAATTGCAGTTTCAATAATCTGCATTGGAGTCATCGTATTATAGATAGTTCCCTGCTTGGACTTGCCTTTCACGATGTCTCGTAAGTTCCTTGCGAAGTACTCTGCGCCGCCGAGTTCCTTGTCCGGATTCAAGCCTTTGAAGATGTGCTCCGGCCCGAGCATAGTTGCATCGTCTGCAAGCTCCTTTGCTCGCAAGCCCAGTCCTTTAAGTGCCGGGTCAAAGTCAGTCATTGCAGTTACTGCGCGCTTCGCACCTGTAGCCAAGCCGCCAACGATGTTAGAAAGCATTCCTGCTTCGGCCCTTCCATTGTTCGGATCGAATGCAGTTAGGACCGCCGGAGTCACGCCGAACATTGCAAGTCCAAGAACGATGTTCTTTATGCGGTCCCGTGCAACAGAGGCTTTGCTTCCAACAACTGCGTCGTAGTTCAACACGTCCGGATTCAAAGCCTTCGCGTCTCCACTGACAATTGCGCGAACCTCCTTATCTCCGACTTCAACTACTTTCATCTTGAGTGCCTTCACTGACTCTCTATCAGTTCCAACGGCAACCTGCGTGATCCTCCGCATCGCTTCCTTACTTCCAGCGATATCCGCGTAGTTGCGTGTGACCGTAGTCTGCATCACGTCATCCCAGGTAGTAAAGGAAGGAACCTTGGCGAACTCCTCTTTCGCGAGCGCCATAGCTGGTGAGTCAACTACTTCGATGGGCGCAGTTGCAGCTCCGCCGGTCCTTGTTCTTGCATACTCCACCAGTGACTTCCCGGCACCTTCGTAGTCGTAAGTCGATACCTCGCGTCTCGCAACTTCAAGTGTCTTCCGCATGTAACGTTCCGCGTACTCTGGGTCCGTGTACAGCCGCGCCGCCACCTGCTTGTTGTACGCACGAAACGTGCCGACTACAATACCATCTGAATCAGACAGTGCTTGGTTCACAAGCTCCGGGTCTTTCAGTCTTGCGAACAACTTCGGCGCAGCTGCTTCCATCCGTGTAGCAATGTTCGGGACAGCGCCAAGTTCCTTGAGTGGCGCACTTGGAGTTCCCTTCAAGATAGTGAAGTCGAAAGGAAGTTTCATTTGCGGAACAGGAAGATTTGGGTCAGGCCAAGGTGAACGCTTCGGAAGTCTTGACATGAACGGCTGCTCTACGCCCTCGCCTACAAGCTCGAACCTTCCAGTTGCTTGGAACTCCTTTTCCATCGGGCGCATTGCGCCTTCAGGCAACACTTGCATCTTCTCCCGCTTCTTCACGAGCGGCCCGAAGTACTCTCGCATCTCGGCATCGACTACACTTGCCTCAATGTCATGTCCTCCCTGCGACGTGACACGTGCAATACGCCCGCCAGGAATCTTCTCGTACCTTGCGACTCTGCCAGGCATCTTCGCGAGCTTTGCAGTTTCGATGATCCCACGTGCGAACTTCGCCTCAGCTGCACCACCAATAAAAATCTCTGGGCCATACTTCGTAGCAAGTACTTGAAACTTGTCAAGCGCACTGTCACTGTGTCTCTGCCCACGATACCACTCGGTACTACTAAGTGCTTCACGGACAGGAAAGTACGCGAGCTCTGCAAGTGCACCAATCCCACCTACAGCTGCCGCACCTACAGGGCCAGCAGCTGCACCGCCGATCGCAGCTCCGACGCTGCCGACAACTCCCACATTCTGCACAAGTTCACCGAGCTTGTTACGCTGTGCGTCCTCAACGTCCTCCTGCTTCCGAGTCTGCTCCAACCACTGATCGTACCCAGGAAGTCTTGCCAGCGTCTTGTCCTCACGTGAACCGATTCCAAGTAAGCTGCCAATTGTATCAAACGGCCTCGTGAACTTAAGGTCCGCATCTTCAGCTCTCTTATGCTTGTACGCCTTCTCCAGTATAGTGGACTTGTCCTGTGTTGGCATGTTCAAAGCTGCGTCTCGAACACCAGCTGCGATCTCCTCCGGTTCCAGCGAACTCAGCTCCGGACGAAGCAGGTTCTCCAACGTCTTCGCCTTCACAGTTGTTGCAAGCCCGGAGAGCGGATGGTCTTCTCCAATCGCCGCTTCAATTGCGTCAGTCTTTGTGTTGTACTTCTCCGTCTTTATCTTCTTTGTCTTCGGATAGTACGGCAGGACTGCATTTGCGACAAGAGTCTCCAGCTGCTGCGGGTCGTGAAGGAGCTTCTGCTTCCTCGCAGTCCTCTGCTCGTCTGCTGCAATCTCTGCGTCAACGGCGCTGGTGTCAAAGATTCTTGACTCTGCGTCTGACATTATTCTGTCAAAAAGGTCCATTAGAACTCCTTAGAAGAAGAGTGGCTCGAAGTCAAGGTAGTCTTTTGTTTTCTTCTTTCTCTGCTTCTCTGCATCTTCTGCAAGCCAGTTATCTGCTGCTTCTACGTTCTCGAAAGTATCTGGCATTCCTTCATACGATATTTGCTTTTGAGTACCAAGCAACGACTCTGGATCGACATTGTCACCAGCAGCTTGTCTCTTCCGTGTAGCTGCCTCAGCCTGTGCGGAGTCAAGTGCAGCCTGCTGAAAGCCTCTTCCGTAGTCACGCATGAAGTCCAGCTTCATTCTTGCATAGTCTGCATTAAGCTCATCCAGTGGATTCATAATAAGCTTCTCATCAATCCGTCCTCTATTCTGCTCCATCTGCACTTGCATGTCGCCACGTGTGTTTTCCCTTGCAACATCAAGCTGTCCTTTACTTGCAACTTTAGTCCGCTCCAACGCTCCAGACTCAATAAGCTCCTGCAAGCTCCTTGCACTCAGGTGTTCCGCACCTTGCTTTGTCAACTCGTGTTGCCTCTTCTTGTTCCCGACTTCAGTTGCAAGACTCAGACTACGTTCAATAAGTTCATCCAGTGTCATTTTATCTGCCATATGCTACTCCTCTGCCTCGTCTTCGTAAAAGCTGTAAGGTATAATAAACCAGTCTGAAAGTGGACTGCTTTCACTACTCTCTCCTTCACGGTCCTTCAAGTCCTGCCAAGAAAAGGTATCAGTTCCGTCCGTCTTGACAATCGCCACTCTGTCGTCTACTTTGTACTCTTTGAAGTCTGTTGGCTTCAGATACAACGTAATTCCCTTCACAAGTACTTCGTAGCACTTGTAGGAAACATCGTCAAGATCGTGGATAGCCTTAACTATTCCGCTGGTCCAGTACTGTGTTTCGAACCAGTTTCCTGCGTAGAGAAACGGAGAACTTTCTTGGAACCACCACACGTGCGGGATCGGAGTAGGCTTTGCAAGCACACCAATGAACTCGCCCGGAACAGGACACGTGTCAGTACTTAGAATGTAGACTCGAAGCCAGTAGTGAGGCTTTATTGGAGTGCAGCCACTAAACTCACTTGCCGGATACACCGTGTTCCCGGCAACAGTAAGGTACGAGCGTTCGTAGATGTGAGTCCCAAGACACTTGTTAAAGTTCACTGTCTTGGGCGGGAACATTCCACCGCCGGTCACAGGAGCCTCGTCGTCCGGAACAGCGAAGCTGTCCTCTTCCATCTCTGTCTCTCGCAGCAGACTTAGGACTTCCATCACTCCGAGCTGCCCAACAGGAATGGCGAGAAATGCAGATGTCTCAAGTGGTTCTTTATCAGAAGGATACTTGTATGATTTGTTCTTCAATGCTGTTTCAAAACGAAGTTCTTTTACTGAGTACGGAGCTGTGTTCAGAAAGTACTGTTCTGCGGAACTCCAGTCGTAGCCCTCATACAAGTCACTTCGTTTCCGCAAGGAACGCAGGCACTTCAAGCCAGTAAGTTTCGAGAAATAGTTCTCCAGCCTCTCGTCTACGTAGGTTTTTGAGTCTTCGTCAGAGTCCGGCAGGAGGCACGGCTCCCGGTAGAGGTACCAAACATCTAATCCGACAGGCACACTTACAGAAAGCTCGTTTCCTTCTACGGTACAAATATACTCGCCGGGGTCAACACTAACCGGTGGCCCACCAAGTTTGTTGTCCTTGAACAACTGTCTTAGGCTGTACGAAAGTGTACCAGAGAAAGAAAGTCCTTTTGATACTTGTCTCATGCGGAGCCAATCTCATGTGTGAGTGTAGAAGTTATGCTTGCCTTCGCAAGTGCAGTCGCGGCGTTGATTGCTGCTTGCTTCCTCGCTGCACTGGCTTGCTCCTGCGCTCGATTCAACGAAGTATTCTGCACTGCAATTGCGGTTCGTGCATTGTTCTGTGTATCCGCATCCCGTACTCTACCTGCAAGATCAATCTGTAACGCAACAAGTCGTTGTTGCAACATTGTGATCTGATGTGCAATGTCCGCGAGGTTCGCATCTGTCTCCAGTGAACTAACTTGAAGTTGCTTCGTGTTCATACTGGCTTCGAGGCTTAGGCGCTGCGCCGCAGTAGCGAGTCTGTCTCCAGCAGCATCCAGTGACAACTGAAGCGACTCCATCTTGTACGCTTCCTCTGTGTTTGTCTCGTAGGAGATCAGAGTGTTCTTCGCGCGCTCAATTACAAGCTGCTGCTCCAGCACACTGCCTTCGGCGATCTGCACCTCGATTCCTGCAATGTCCGCGTTGATCCCTTGTTCCTGCGCGTCAAGCTCCACGAGTCTCAGTGCCGCCTCTGCAACATCGAGTTGTACCTGTAGCACTTTCAGTGCAGTTGTCAGAATCTCTATGTCTTTCCTCGCTATCTGAATGTCAGCTTCCAGCAGATCGATGTCAACTCGTGCAAGGTTCGCAATCTCCTCCTGTATCGCCGTGGCGAGGAGTTTCAAGTTCACCTCTACTCGCTCAGTTGCAACTTGAATCCTCGTCCGCAACGTGTTCAACACTTCTCTGTCTACGTACAACGCGGCGAGCTTCACTTGGTACTCTTCCTCCAAGTTCGCTGCCTGCACGTACATCGTGCTGATCTTGTTCCTCGCAATCTCAACTTCGAGTGCCTTTACGTAGCGTTTTGCCACGAAGTCTACTGCGAGAACAGCTTCTTCGTTTGTCAGAGCTGCGAGGTTGTCCTGATAGGCTGTGACGATACGTGCAAGCTCGGCAGAAGCGAGTAAGTAGTCAGCAGTTCCAGAAAGTACGTACAACGTACTAAATCTGACAAAGTACTTCGTTACGTCCGAATCACTGTACCCGAGCTTCAAGTACGCTGGAAACACAGTCTTCCCGCGGGCAAGTACAAGAGTCTTAACTTCTTCCAAGCTCACATCAACCTCCAAGTACATGAACAAGTTTACTTGTTATTTCTGCCTTTGCCTGGATATCTGCAATTCTCTCCGTGGCAATTACGTCCTGCTGTGCATTGACTAAGGTACTCCAAGAGTCGTCAGCGACAGTGTAGGCGTTTGTTGACATTGCGTTGTCAGCATTGCTTGTTGTGATGCTGTTCCCAGTAGACGTTCGCAAACTCTCCAAGGAGACAACCTGATCCTCTGCGAGCCTGTAGTACGCTTCGCGTGATGCAGCAAGCTGCGTAAGTTCAGTTACATGTTGCTGTAGGATTGCGTTCCTGTTCTGGAGCCCTGCAATTGTCACTGCGTCCTGCATGGAGTCCACAGTGTTTCCAATCTCCTGCACGTCGTTCCGAACAGCTGCAAGGCGAGCCTCGGAGTCCACTCGATCCTCCTGTAATCCGACACGAACTAAGTCCTCTGCGACAAGCTGCAACTTTGTTGCAAGCTGCTCAAGGAGGGAGGCTGCAAGACGCATTCTCGCATCTGCCTTCCGCGCGAGAAAGCCTGCAAGCTCCTCTGTCTTGGCGAGCAGCTCCTGCCGAATCGGAAGCATGTTTTGCATCTCATCGTAGACTTTCGTTTCCTCTACAAGCAGAGCTTGTTCCTTTGTGACAAGTACCTGGAGCTTTGGGATCAAGTCCAGCTTGCGCTGCGCGACAAGGAGTTTCGCCTCTGCAAGTTCAATCTCCTTTGCATGTGTCAGCCGGTCAAGCATGAGCAGTTCCTGCTCAAGAAGTTCCTTCTCGTACTCTATCTCAGCTTTCGCT
>JBBACV010000029.1:0-10921 GCA_041656835.1 Acholeplasmataceae bacterium
TAATGAAGTCTTTATTTCTTTATATAAAAAAGGCTATATTTACCGCGGGTTAAGAATTATAAATTGGGATGTTGAAGCTAAAACAGCCCTTTCTAATATTGAAGTCATCCATGAAGAAACAAAGGGTCATTTATATTATTTTAAATATCCTTTTACTAATAACCCAAATGAAGGTTTAGTAGTTGCAACAACAAGACCTGAAACAATGTTTGCCGACCAAGCTTTAATGGTTCATCCCGATGATAAAAGATATCAAAAATACATTGGTAAAGAGGTTTATATCCCTGGAACTAAAACTAAAATTAAAATAATTAAAGATGATTATGTTGATATGGACTTTGGAACAGGCGTTGTTAAAGTTACTCCTGCTCATGATCCTAATGACTATGAAGTAGGAATAAGACATAATTTAGAAATGCCTTTATGTATGAATGAAGATGGATTAATGAATGAACTATCCAATCAATATAAAGGACTTGACCGTTTTACTTGCCGGAAACAATTAGTGAAAGATTTAAAAGAATTAAACTTAGTAGTTAAAATAGAAGATCATCTTCATAATGTTGGTTTTTCTGAACGTACTGGTGTCATGGTTGAACCAAGATTATCACTTCAGTGGTTTGTTGAAATGAAAAAGCTAACCGAAAACACAATAAATACTAACGATGTTGAATTTATTCCAAAAAGATTCCATAAAACCTTAATGCACTGGTTAAATAATATCGAAGACTGGACAATTTCTCGCCAACTTTGGTGGGGTCACCGAATTCCGGCTTGGTATAAAGATGACCAAGTTTTAGTTCAAATTAAATCACCCGGTAAAGATTGGGTTCAAGATGAAGATGTCCTTGACACCTGGTTTAGTAGTGCTTTATGGCCTTTTTCTACTTTAAATTGGCCTAATACTAATGATCCATTATTTAAAAGATATTACCCAACTAATTTATTAGTAACAGGCTATGATATTATTTTCTTTTGGGTTGCTAGAATGATGATAATGGCAACTGAATTTACTGAAAAAGACCCTTTTAAAGAAGTATTACTACATGGATTAATTAGAGACTCAAAAGGCCGTAAAATGTCTAAATCTTTAAATAATGGAATTGATCCAATGGATGTTATTGCTGAATACGGAATTGATGCCTTAAGATATTTTATTGTATCAAACTCAGCCCCAGGACTTGATACTAGATATGATGAATTAAAAGTAAAATCGTCTTGGAACTTTATTAATAAATTATGGAATATTACAAGATTTATTTTATTAAATATTGAGGATATAAATTTAGAAATAGATGAAAGTAAATTAAATCATTTCGATAAATGGATTTTAACGAGATTAAAAGAAGTAATTGATGAAGCTAATAATTATTATGATAAATATGAACTTAATGAAGTAAGTTTAATTCTACATAATTTTATTTGGGATGAGTTTGCTAGTTATTATGTTGAGATATCTAAAATATCTTTAAATAATGATGATAGCAACAACACTAAAGCAGTCTTATTATATGTATTAACTAATATCTTAAAACTAATGCATCCATTTATTCCATTTGTTACGGAAGAATTATTCCAAAAAATCAGCAACGAACCATCAATTATGGTTTCAAATTGGCCCGAATCAACTTATAGATTTACAGATAAAACCAACTTTTTTGGTGAGTTTAAAGATGTTTTAGTTAAAACTAGAAATATTAGAGCTGAGTATAATATCCCTAATAATAAACCATTAGAGTTAACTTTAGAAATTTCTAATGATTCTTTATCAAATAAATTTAAAACCTATGAAGATTACTTAATAAAACTCACTAATTTGTCAACCTTAAATATCATTAATAAAAACACTAATCAAAATCTCTTATTAATAACCGGTAAAAATGTCAATTTATATTTAAAAAAAGATGAATTAATTGATAAGGAAAAAGAAATTAAAATATTAAATGCGCAAAAAATAAATTTAACTAACGAGATAAAACGTTCTAAACAAATGTTAAGTAATGAAAACTTTCTAAAAAAAGCACCTAAAGAAAAGGTATTACAAGAAAAAGAGAAATACGAAAGTTATTTAAAACAATACGAAGATGTTTTAAATAAATTAAAAACATATGACAAATAACTTAGCTAATAAAATAAAAACCTTAGAATCATTAAAAGGAGAAGGACCTAGAGTTAACTTAAATTATTTAAAAAAAGCCTTCTCCTTATTAGAACTTGATTTATCAAAGATAAAAAAAATTCATATTGCAGGAACTAATGGGAAAGGCTCAACATCTTTATATTTAACAAATATTTTAAAAGATAATAATTTAACTATTGGAACCTTTATCTCTCCATACTTAATTTCATTTAATGAAAGAATTTTATTAAATGGAATTAATATCTCTAACAAAGACTTAGAGCCCTTAATAACTTATATCTTAAATTTCCATGATATGTTTTACTTAAATTATCATAAAAAATTAAGTTTCTTTGAACTATTAACTTTAATGGCTTTTAAATACTTTTATGAGAAAAAAGTTGATGTCATGATAATTGAAGCGGGCATTGGTGGATTATTTGATGTTACAAATATTTTAAATTATGATTTATCTTTAATAACAAATATTGGATTAGATCATCAAAAACAATTAGGTAATACTTTAGAAGAAATAGCCTTTAATAAGTTAGGAATCGTTAAAGAAAATAACCACCTAATTACAACAGTATCTAATAGCTTTTATGACCAATTTGTTAAATATTTAAAAAAAGTAAGGGCTACTTATCAATTTATTGACTTAAACTCAATTAAAATCATTAACAACAAACCACTAATCTTTAGTTATCAAAATGAGGAATACGAATTGCCGTTATTAGGTAATTATCAAGCCTTAAATGCGGTGCTTTCTATTAGTGCAGCTAAATATTTATATCCTAACTTAGAGATTAAATCCATTAAAAAATCACTCTTAAAAACTAAATATTATGGCCGTTTAGAAGAGTTAATGCCAAATCTATATTTAGATGGTGCCCACAATGAAGATGCCATTAAAGCACTTGTTAACGCCTTTAGGCCATTAAAAAAAGATAAGTTATATGTTTTATTTTCAAGCTTATCTGATAAAGATCATCATCAGATGTTAGAGTTATTAAAAGATATATCTGATGAAATTATTATAACAACATTTCCTGATTTTAGATTTAAAGAAATAATAAATGAAAAACATCAAATCATAAAAGACCCTGAAAAAGCTTTAAACTATTTATTAAGTAAAAAAAATAAAGATGATATAATTTTAGTAACTGGAAGTATTCATTTTATTGGATATATTAAAAACATGGTAGAAGGTAAAGAAAATGATTAATAATTATTATGAAATAATTGAAAGTAAAAATCCTAAAGGAGTCGTAGTTATTACCCACGGGATTGCATTATATTCCAAATATTATAAAGAATTTGCCAAAGCAATTAATAAATCAGGTTATCATGTATTATTATATGATGTGAAAGGACATGGTAGAAGTTATGGCATTAGAGGTGATTTAGATAATTATGAGGTTGTTGTTAATGACTTATATAATATCGTTTCTTTCATTCATAATAAATATGAATTACCAATTTATTTATTAGGACATTCAATGGGTGGATTAATAACTAATTTATACAGTACCTTCTATCAAAATTTTGATGGTTTAATTATTTTAAGTACACCTTATAAATTTTCATTCTTTAATAAATTAATGATTAAATTATTAAGACTATTTAAAGTAAAAGATATGAAAACAAACTACCATGATAAAAATCTATCTAAATTAGAGCCAATAGATGATTCTGATCCCCTTCTCTTAAAATCATTTACTTTTAACTTAGTAGATAACTTATTAATTAAAGGCGGTAATTATTATCTAAAACACTATAAAAACAATAAAAAACCAATTCTTTTAATTTATGGTGATAAAGATAAAATGGCATCATATAAAACTGCTAATAAGTATTTAGATAAAATGCCTATAAAAGATAAAAGATTAGTTCTAATTAAAAATGCTTATCATAATTTACATCATGATGTTGAAACCAAAGAAGTAGTCAATACAATTACTAATTGGCTAAATAAAAGAACCCAAAAAGAATAATTCATTAAATTTATCATAAAAAAAGATACCTTTGAGTATCTTTTTTTAAAACTAAATAATTTATTTTAATCTAAACTATAATATTTGTTAATACATAAAATAATTAATAATTTAAAATCCTAGGATAAATAATATTATTTTTTTATCAATTATTTTTATCTAGATTAACTTCTTCCTTTTTCTTTTGACCAATTTTATTTTCAGTACCATTTAATAATCTAACAATATTTTTTTTATGTTTAATAATAATTAATAAAACCATTAATGTAATTAAAATTAAGTTAATAAACTGAGCCTCATAACTAATAATTAAATTTGGTGAAGGTAGCCAAAGCCAAGGAATTAAAATCGAAAACCACATCATAATTGCAACACTACTAGCTCCAAAGATTGAACCTAATGAAACGTATTTAGTTATAAAAGCTACTAAAGCAAACACACCAATCCCTAAAAAACCTATTAAAGGATTTATCCCTACGACAACGCCAACTCCGGTTGCAACAGCTTTACCGCCTTTAAAATTAATAAAAGGTGAAAACATGTGGCCTAATGCGGTAAAGGTTCCATAAAGTATAATAATATCTAAAGTTTGATTATTGATTGTAATTAAATCAATTTTAAGATTATAAAATAAAAATCTAATTAATAAAATTGGGATGGTTCCTTTAATAAAATCAAAAAAGAAAACTAATAGACCATACTTAATTCCTAAGGTTCTAACAACATTTGTAGAGCCAACATTAAAGGAACCATGTTCTCTTATATCAATATTTTTAAATAGTTTTGGAATTATAAACCCAAATGGGATACTTCCGATTAAATATGAGACAACTAAGCCAATAAACATATATAAATAAATCATTTTCACATACCTCGAATAACATTATATCACAAATTTTAAAGCAAAAGATATAATAATATTTTAATAAAATATAATATAACACTTAAAAGTTGACACTATTTATAAAATGTTATACAATATTATTGGCACAAAGACCTAAAGAGTGCTAAATGAGGTATAGATATGATAACTTCAAGACAAAAATTAATCTTAAAAGCTATCGTAGATTTATATTCAGAGACCGCAGAACCTGTTGGTTCAAAGGCTTTAATGGATCTACCTTACTTAAATTTTTCAAGTGCTACCCTAAGATATGATATGGCTAGTTTAGAAGTTATGGGTTATTTAGAAAAAACTCATACTTCATCAGGAAGAATTCCATCTGAGATGGGCTATAAGTATTATATTAATAACCTTATTACAAGAGATAGTAAAGTTTTAGATACTTTCCCTTTAATTGATAAGATTTTTACGGAAAAATCTTATTCAAAAGAATTAGTTATTAAAGAAGCTTTATCTCTTTTAACAGATTTAACTAATTATACCGCAATCGCGATTGGCCGTGATATTGAAAATGCATATATATCAAAATTAGATTTAATCCCAATTACCAAATATGAAGCGATTCTTTTAATTGTTACTAATCTTGGTCATGTTCAACATCAACAAATTCAAATTAAAAATGATCTAAGTATGACAGAATTAAAAGAAGTAGTAAAAACATTAAATGATCTTTTAATTAATAAAAAATTAAAAGATGCTGCTCTTTTATTAAAAGAAGAATTCGCAGTTAATGAATTAGATAAATTTATGAAATACCAAGCTCAAATTTACGATTCATTTTTACAAGCCTTTAGTCGTTTTGCAAGTGATTCATTTTATTTATCAGGCATGACAAATGTATTAGAATCTGCTGAATATAATAATATTAGTCACGTTAAAAAACTAATGGATATGCTTGACCGAAAAGATTTAGTTAAGTTAATCGGATCAAGTGAAGGATTAAGAGTTAGATTTTCGAGTGAATTGGATATTATTCCAATTAATCAAATGACAGTAATCTCAGTTCCTTATCGAATTAGTGAAACTGAACATGGTACTCTAGCTTTATTAGGGCCAAACCGAATGAGTTATAAAAAAATAATTCCATTGCTTGAATATATTGCTGCAAATCTTGCCAAACTATACCAAAAAGAGAAGGAGAAATAGACTTGGAAAAAGAAAAAGACATAAATGAAAAAGTGCCAAAAAAAGAAAAGGTAAAGATTAGTAAAGAAAAACTTAAAATTGAAAGTTTAGAAAATGAAGTTAAAGAATTAAATGATAAATATTTAAGAACTTTAGCAGAAAACGAAAACTTTAAAAAAAGAATGTTATTAGAAAAAGAAAATGATCGTAAATATGCAATTTTAAATTTTGCTCATAATTTATTAACTCCCTTTGATCAACTAGACAATATCGTTAATCTACCAACTGATAATGAACTATTAAACAATTATTTAATTGGTTTTAAAATGATTAGAAATCAATTTGTTGAAGTTTTTAACCAAATGGGAATTAAGGAAATTGATTGTTTGGGTAAAGAATTTGACCCTAAATTTCATGAAGCAATTGAAAAAACTAATCACAATGATCAAGATGAAGGTATTATTACCGAAGTTATCCAAAAAGGATATTTATTTAAAGAAAGAATATTAAGACCTGCCAAGGTTAAAGTAAATGAATGGAGAGAAGAAAATGGCGAAAACAAATAAAATTATTGGAATCGATTTAGGTACAACAAACTCAGTTGTCTCCGTTATGGAAGGCTCTGAACCAAAAGTAATCCCTAATGCTGAAGGTGGTAGAACGACACCTTCGATTGTTGCATTTAAGGGTGATGATATATTAGTTGGAGAAGTTGCTAAAAGACAACTTATTACTAACCCTGATACAATTTATAGTATTAAAAGACATATGGGTGAAAAAAATTATAAAGTTAAAGTAGGTAAAAAAGATTTAACTCCAGAACAATTATCAGCATACATTTTACAAAACTTAAAAAAGACTGCTGAAGATTACTTAGGTGCAACTGTTACTGAAGCTGTAATTACTGTTCCCGCATACTTTAATGATGCCCAAAGACAAGCTACTAAAGATGCTGGTACGATTGCTGGTTTAAATGTTAGAAGAATCATTAACGAACCAACTGCATCAGCACTTGCATTTGGTTTGGATAAAACCGATAAGGAACAAACTATTTTAGTCTTTGACTTAGGTGGTGGTACCTTTGACGTTTCTATTCTTCACTTAGCTGACGGAACCTTTGAAGTTATTTCAACCGCTGGTGATAATAAATTAGGTGGTGATGACTTTGATGAACATGTTTATAAGTTTTTAGCAAGTGAATTTAAAAAAGAACATGGCGTAGATTTACTGCAAGATAAAATGGCTCTACAAAGATTAAGAGATGCTGCTGAAAAAGCTAAAAAAGAACTATCTGGAGTTACCACAACTTCTATTTCACTACCATTTATTACCATGGGTAGTGCTGGTCCTTTACACTTTGAATATAACTTAAGCCGTGCTAAATTTAATGAATTAACGAAAGACTTAGTTGACCGTACTCTAGGACCAATCAAAAGATCATTAAGTGATGCTAAATTAACTAATAAAGATATCGATCAAATATTATTAGTCGGTGGTTCAACAAGAATACCAGCAGTTCAAGAATTAGTTAAAAGTCAATTTAATAAAGAAGCTAATAAATCAGTTAACCCTGATGAAGTTGTTGCCATGGGAGCTGCTATACAAGGAGCTGTCTTAGCTGGTGATGTTAAAGATGTCTTATTATTAGATGTTACTCCTTTATCATTAGGAATTGAAACCTTAGGTGGTGTCTTTACTAAATTAATCGAAAGAAACACTACTATCCCAACATCAAAAAGCCAAGTCTTTTCAACTGCTGCTGATAATCAACCTGCTGTTGATATTCATGTTTTGCAAGGTGAACGTTCAATGGCCGCTGATAATAAAACACTTGGTAGATTCCAATTAACTGATATTCCTGCAGCACCAAGAGGAGTACCTCAAATTGAAGTTTCATTTGATATTGATGCAAATGGTATTGTATCTGTAAAAGCTAAAGATTTAGGGACTAACAAAGAACAAAAAATTACCATTTCAGGTAATAGTGGATTAAGTGAAGAAGAAATTGAAAAGATGGTTAAAGATGCTGAAGAATTTGCTGAAGCCGATCGTCTTAAAAAAGAAGAAGTAGACTTAAGAAATGAATCAGAAAACTTTATCTTCCAAGCTAAAAAATCAATTGAAGATTTAGGTGATGAAGTAACTGATGAAGAAAAAGAAAAAGTTAACCAAGCAATTACCGAATTAGAAGAAGCCTTAAAAGGTGAAGATATAGAATTAATTAAAACTAAAAAAGATGCTTTAATGGAAAGTTCTCAAGCAATTGCGGTTAAAGCCTATGAAAAAGCTCAAAAAGAAAACGAAGCTAAAAATGCTAATTCAAAACCAGAAGATGAATCAAAAGATGATGATACTGTTGATGCAGAATTCACAGAAAAATAATAAAGTAGGGATATAATTATCCCTCTTTAACTAAAAGAGGTAAACATGTCACAAAAAAGAGATTTTTATGAAGTATTAGGAGTTCCTAAAACTGCATCAAACGATGAAATTAGAAAAGCATATCGTAACTTAGCTAAAAAATATCATCCCGATGTTTCAAAAGAAAAAGATGCTGAAGCTAAATTTAAAGAAGTTCAAGAAGCATACGACACACTAAGTGATCAAACTAAAAGAAGCCAATATGACCGTTTTGGACACGCGGGTACAAACGGTAATCCTTTTGAAGGTTTTGGCGGATTTGAAGGTTTTAGCGGTAGTTTTGGTGGTTTTGAAGATCTATTTAGTAACATCTTTGGTGGCGGACGAACTCAAGGGCGTCCTCAAAGAGACCAAACCGGTGATGATATTCAAATGCGAATGACCATTGATTTTATGGAAGCTGTTTTAGGCGTTAAAAAAAAGGTCGAAGTCGAAATAACTGAAGATTGTCCTCATTGTCATGGTAGTGGTGCTGAGAGTTCTAAAGATATTAAAACTTGTTCTAGATGTCATGGAAGTGGTTATATAAATGTTGATCAAAGAACTATGTTTGGTACCATGCGGACTCAAAGTGTCTGTCCGGTCTGTGGGGGCCGCGGTGAAACAATTGCCAACAAATGTCATGTTTGTAATGGTTCTGGACGCGTTAAAGTCAAAAAGAATGTTGACGTCAACATCCCACCCGGTGTTGATAATGATATGACCTTAAGAGTTCCAGGTTATGGTCATGGTGGTCAAAAAGGCGCTGAAAATGGTGATTTATATATTACCTTTAGAGTAAAGAACCATAAAATATTTAAACGAAATAAAAATGATATATTATTAGAAGTGCCTATTTCATTTACCCAAGCAGCCTTAGGAGACACTATTGAAGTTCCTACAATTACTGGTAAAGTTGATTTAAAAATACCGGCTGGAATTGAATCGGAAACTACCTTAAGATTAAGAAATCAAGGAACCTTTGATGTTAGAACTAAACGTAAAGGCGATCAATTAGTTAAGATTAAAGTTGAAACTCCTAAAAACTTATCTAATGAAGAGAAAAAGTTATTTAAAGAACTTGAAAAATACGATAAACCCCGAACTAAATCAAGATGGGAAAAATTTAAAGAATTTTTCAGCAATTAAGAGGGCAAAACCTCTTTTTTGTTGTATAATATTTAAAGTACGAGGTATTAAAAAATGATATTAATTAAACATCATAATGAAGGAAATTATGAACCATATTTTTATTTTGCATTAGAGGATTATATTTTAAATAATCTTTTAAAAGATGATGAATCATATTTTTTTACTTGGAAAATTGAAGGTTTAGTTTCGGGTAAAAATCAAGTAATCGAAAATGAAATTAATTTTCCTTTTGTCAAAGAAAATAATATCAAATTTTTTAGAAGACCCACTGGTGGTGGCTCCGTTTATGCTGATTTAAATAATACAATGTTTTCAATAATAACAAAAAGAAGTACTAAAAATTTTAGTTTTAAAAATTATTTAGAAAAAATAACTGAAGTCTTTAAGAAATTAAATATTAACTTAGAATTTAGTGGACGAAATGATTTAACCTTAAACGGTAAAAAAATTAGTGGAAATGCCTTTTTACAAAACAAAAATGGTATGTTAATGCATGGGACATTAATGTATGATTTAGATATTGAAACAATGGTTAGATCCCTAACCCCATCTGATGAAAAATTAGTATCAAAAGGGATAAGTTCAGTTAAATCAAGAGTTACAAACCTTAAGCCTCATTTAAATGATATGTCACACGATGAATTAATTAACTTTTTAGAATCAAATTTAACAAATGAAGTTTATGAGATCAATCCCGATGAAGTCCAATTATTAAATGAAAAAGCTAAATATTATGCTAGTGATGAATTTTTATTTGAAAGACAACCAGAATATACTAATATTTTGAAACAAAGATTTAACTGGGGTGAAATTGAAATTAGACTTAAAATAAAAAAAGGTATAATTGAAAATTTCAAACTAAATGGTGATTTTTTTGATTTAAATGATCTTGATACCTTTGAACATAAATTTATTAAAAAAAGGTATAACTTTCAAACCATTAAATCAATTTTATCTACCGAAAAAATTGATGATTATATATTAGGTGCTAACAACCATGACTTATTAGCACTCTTTGAAAAATACTTTTTAAAAACATAATTAATAATGTGATTGATTAAAAATATATAATTAGTTATAATATACAAGTTGAGGTGATAAAAATGAAAATAAAAGTTAGTGATTTAAAACAAAATACCTCAATTAATGAAACCCTTCTTTTAAACGAATTCGTTAAAGATACAGTTGATTTAATTAAAATAGATAATTGTTTAGTAAAAGGTAATA
>JBBACV010000030.1:0-10479 GCA_041656835.1 Acholeplasmataceae bacterium
ACTATATGTTAAGGTTGTCTTTGTTAATAAACGATCATCTTCAGTAATTTTAAAAGTCTTTTTAGGAGAAAACTTTGAATCAATCCATACATCTGAGATAGCCTGGATACTAATTTCATATTCTCCAGGGAGTAAATAAGGAATTACTTTTTCATTAGTATTATAAGTTTCACCGTTAATAATAATATTATAAGAATCAGCACCGTTTATTTCATCATAGACAATTTGGTTGTTAATAATATTAATTTCTTCAGGGTATGTTAAAAATCCGACTTTAACTAAAACAGTACTAGAAAAAAGTGAATCTAAATGATTTTCTGCAATAGCTTTTACTCTTACTCTATAAGTACCTTCTTCAGTAATTGTAAATGTAGGATCAAAAATTTCATAATTAACGCCGTCATAATTTAGAATATATGAGGTTGCATTTAAAACCGGATCAAAACTAACAACATTTTTATCAATGACAAAATTTGTTGGAGTTTCTAATCTATCTAAATTTACACCTTCCCCACAAGATGCTAAGATAATTATTAATAATAATGAAATTACATTTAACATTCTCTTTTTCATAAAAAAATCCTTTGTTTTATTGAATTTATTATATCATGAGTCATTAATATTATAAACTATTGATAGAATTTTTTTTATAATTGATAATTTAAACTATATAGATTTAGTTTAAACATTAATATGTTAAAATATATCTACTAAATCCTGGGAGTTTATATGAAGAAAAAAATTATTTTATTAAGTTTATTATTATTTATCTTTCCTTTTATTACCTTTAGTAATATTTTTGGGAATAATTTATTAGACGACGTTAATGTTACCATCTCTTTTAGTATTTCAGATGGAAACACAATCTTTTTAGGAGAAGATTCTTTTCCTTATGGCGCTTCTTTTTCAATTGATTTTAATGAAGTTGATAACGATTATAATTTCTTATATTGGATTGCCGATGGCACTATCGACTTAGAAAAAGAAATGTATAGTGAGTTTATTGCGACTAGAGATTTAAATTTAGTCGGTGTCTTTCATAAAGATGATGAACATGCTATCTCATTTGTTGATTATAGTGGTAAATTAATTGAAACCAAATATTTAAAAGATAATCTAAAGACTATTTTAGAACCAATTAATCTTCCTAATAAACCTGGTTATAATTATAACAATCCCAAATGGATTAGTTTAATCGGGTCAAAAAATTTAAATGATATTACCGAATCATCTGTTTTTAAATTAAATTATAAAAGAAGTACAGATAATTCTTATATAATTAATGTAAATGGTGGCACAGTTTCTAATAATACTCCTAACTATAATGAAATTGTCACAGTAGTTGCTAATATTGCTAACTTTACTCATTGGGAAGAAAATAATGTTCCTGTAAGTTATGAAAAAGAATATTCATTTAGTGCTTTATCGAATCGTAATTTAATCGCTAAAAGTGGTGGCACAAAAGAAAGTCTTTTAACAATAAGCCCAAACCTTAATTTAAGAGAAACCCATGAATCATTTCTTTCATCAATCTATTTAAAAGATAATGATTCACTAATTGAACACGGGTTTATAACAACTAACACCAACAATGATGAAACTATTTATAAATCTTCTTTACTCCTAAAAACTACTAACGAGTTTTTAGGTAGTTTTAATAATGATTTAAATATTACAACTATAAAAGCTTATGCGATAATTAAATCAAATAATTCTTATCAAACAATTTATAGTAATCAATCTCTTAAGACAGCTAATTATCATGAAACATTTGATAATTCAGAGTTAACCGGTAATAGTTATAAAGATGAAACATTTATTGGGATCAATAATATAGAATGGAATATTATTGAAGGTAGAAATGAAAGTGATTATATCATTAATGAAAAAGGGGTTTTATTAAGAGGTCAAGGAAATACTTATTCTTCTTCATTAACCGGAAGTTTTCCTAATGGTTTAAACTCTTTATCAATAGACTTTAGAAAAGCTTTCACTGGAGGTAGTGATAGAAATTATAGTATTAATATCACTAATAACGGCTTTACAAATACATATATAATTCCTACCTTTGGTAAATCAGGAACTGATAATACAATTTATAATTTTAAATTAAACAATTTAAATTTTTACGGGATGACTACCGTAAAAATATATGCCAGAAATGATGCCCAGGCAACATTTGATAATTTTAAATGGACAGAATTTATTGATGAAGCTTCACCAAATAAAATAACTGTTTCATTTGATTTAGATTACGATGATGCACCTAATATACCTAATCAAGTAATTAATGAAGATACCATCCCTTTAAAACCTGAAACACCTACTAGAGATGATTATACTTTCTTAGGTTGGTATCTTAATGATTCTTTATATAATTTTAACACTCCTTTAAACAATGACACTACACTAATAGCAAAATGGAGTGACGATTCATCATCTCATCTTATAAACTTTAATCCCATGGGCGGTTCATCTATTGGTTCTATGTTAATTGAAGATGGCAATACCATTAGTCAACCAAATGAACCAACAAAACATGGGTTTTCATTTATTGATTGGTATTTAGATGAAAACTATGAAACAATCTATGATTTTAATACACCTATTACTACATCATTTACTCTTTATGCAAAATGGAAGAAACTATTTGAACAAGAAATATTAATGTTTGATTTTGGTGATAAAAATCAAACCAACTATGGAAGTAGTGAATTTACATTTATAAATGGTTATGATAATAATTCATATACCTTATTTAAAAAACAAGCTCAAGTAAATAATAGTACAACACCTTATCATATCGATAAAGGCCAAATGATGATTCTATCTCCTATCAACAATTCTAATTCCGAATCTTATGTTGAATTTGATTTATCAAACATCGATAATATTTCAAAGTTTGAGTTCGAATTTGCCCCTTGGAGTGATGCTGATTATAATAGAATTGCAAGCCCTAGTAGAACAATCCAAATTAGTTTAGAATATTATCAAGGCGATACGTGGGTTAAAGTAGAAGATGTTCGCGGTAAAACTAATGTTTCAGACTTACTAACTAAGGGTAGTTATGTTTGGGCAACATTTAACTTGTTTAATAGTGGATTATATCGCATTAAATATAGCGCTTCTCCTTCTACTGGTGACAACCAGCTTCGTGTTACCGTAGATAATATCAAAATATCAGCCTTCTTTGATATGCCTGATGGAAATCTAATTACTTTCGATTATAACTACCCTAATTCTCCTTCAAACAAACTTGAAGTCGTTGAAGATAATGAATTAGTTAATAGTTTCACTCCTGAAAGACTAGGTTTTGAATTTTTAGGTTGGTATTTAAATGGTAATCTTTTTGACTTTAATACACCTATTACATCAAACATAACCTTAAAAGCCATGTGGGAACAATCAGATATTGTCGTTACCTTTGATTATGGATATTTAGATAAAGAAGTGACAGTCAAGCTTGTTTCAATCGGTGGAACAATTACTGAAATTGTTCCTGATTCAAGAATTGGTTATAATTTTTTAGGCTGGTATGAAACAGATATCGGAAGGGATATCCATGATTCTTATAATTTCAGTAAAACCCCGACTGAAAATCTTAGATTAATTGCTAAATGGGAATTAATAAACAATTACCCTGATGATTTAATTATTAATGATAATGACCTAAGTGGATACTATATTGATATTAAAGGATTAAGAGGTGAAGAATTAGTTAATGCTTTAAGCACTTTAATAACCGATACCCATACTTCTTTAAGTTCTTATGGAAATGCTAGATATGCTCTTGAGGTTGCTGACCGCCATCCACATGATGATGGAATGGTATTAGGTATTTATGATAGGTCTATGTTATATGGCCCGTGGAATCACCCAATTTGGGAAAGAGAACACGTTTGGCCCAATTCAAAACTTGGAGTTTCAAGAGCAACTAATGAAGATAAAAATCAAGCAAGTGATCTTCACAACTTAAGGGCCATCGTTCCTACTGTAAACCAGCGAAGAGGCAATCGTTATTTTGTTAATACCACTCTTAATAGTCCCATAGGTCACCAAATAGGTACCGATGCCTATTATCCGGGAAATGAAGATATCGGCGATGTCGCAAGAATATTTTTATATATGGCATTAAGATATGAAGTTCTAACCTTAACAAATAGTGAAGCATTATTAAGACTTGGTGATATTAATCTAAATAATAACACCCCAGAAACTGCTTATATGGGTAAACTTGAAGTATTATATAAGTGGCATTTACTAGATCCTGTAGATGATTTTGAAAGAAATCGAAATGATGTTATCTACAGTTACCAAGGTAACCGTAATCCGTTTATTGATCATCCAGAATTATTTAAAGAAGTTTTTGATTATTTAACGGCTTTAGACAATAACCGCACTCTTTCCACTCACTCAATTATTACTACAGTTACACCAACCCAAATTATTGTTGATATTTATTTTTTTAAAAAAGAAAGAAACATCTTTATTTAACTAATAAAAACCGTGTTCTAATTAAGGACACGGTTATTTTTTAAACATTCTTCTTAACTTTAATAAGATTCTTCTAATTGGTCTTAATAATTGCCATAAAAATACTTTGAATTTATATCTTTTAATTGTTTTTTCATTTGTTTTAAAACCAACTACTTTAGCATAAATATCTTCATATTTAACAACCTCTTTAGTTAAGTTACCATCGCCTCTTAAAACATATATATTATCTTTAATCTTAATAATTCGGTGTAAAACGTAATGATTATTATACTTAGCTAAGATTACATCGTATTTAAGATAGTTTTTTTCTTTCTTTAAATCAACAACTGTTTTATCGTTAATGAAAAAAGGTAACATGGAGTTACCTTTTACTTTAATCGAAACTATTTGTCCTAAATTAAGATGTTCTTTGATAATCTTAATAAATTCATGATTATCAATGGTTAAAGTTTTCAAATATTTACTCCAAAATATTGTTTTCTTCTAAAGTTTTAATAAAATTAACAACATCATTTTTAGCAATTTCAAAATCTACTTCATAATTATTAGTTAAAATATTTGCTAAATCATTAATTGTCTTTGGTTCTTTTAAATTTTCAAATAATAATTTTGAAGTTTCATTTAAATTTATGATTCCTTGAAAAGAAATAGCTTCTTTTCCAACGGGAACTACAATATATTCTCCAGCAACTTCTTTTAATAAATATTCATCTTTAACTTTATATTTATTATTTTCCATAAACTGCTTCCTTCACAGCTTTAGCAGCATTTAATGAAACCGAGGCATCTAAATGATAAATTGGAATATTGTTTAAAATAAAATCAAATTGTTTTAAGGTGTTATCCCAAAGCTTTTCCTCTGTTGGTCTAAGTGTATTTACCATTAAATGTTTTAAGGCTTCATCTTTTTTAAGTTTAGTTACTTTATCTGTAACCCCCTGACGGAGAAAGACAATTGATTTAAGTGGGATTTTACGATTAGTATTAGCTTTATGTTTTCCACTAAATGGAGCACCATAAACATATACTTTGTTATCTTCAATACTTAATAATGGTTTATCATCATTTAACCATAAAACATGTTCTGGGTATAATCTATGCCACATTTTAGCATGGGTTGTTTTACCTGTACCACTTGGGGCGGAAAACAAGATAACTTCATCGTCATATGTAATTGCTGAACCATGAAGTGGTAATAAACCATGTCTTTGAGCTAGTTCTAAAAAGATCATCCCTGTATAAATATATTCAGCGGTAGCTAAATCAGTAAAAGCTTCCTCATCGATCCAAACTTCAATATTTTTATAGTCTTTATCATAAGTCATTAATGATTTTACACCTTTTAAGCTTTTAGAAAAGATTCGGTATTCTCCTTCTTGGGGAACTTCTAATTCTTTTTTATATTTTACAATAATATTATGATCAGCCTCTTTGTCGCCTTCATAAAGATAGGTTTCAATATTATCTTTAAAATATTCATTAAAACGATAACTAAATCCTATTATTATATTTGCTATTAAATATTTATTCATCATTACACCTTCTTTATTATTACGTAAATATTATATCAAAAACAAAGACTTTTGTATAATCTAATTAAAAATATAAAAATAGTGATGTAGAAAAAACATCACTATCTTTTTAAATTAAACTTCTTTAAATTGAGAAAAGTCAAATTCTGTTGGGGTTGCTCTTCCAAAGAAGTCGATTTCAACGACTATTTTTTCTTGATCATTATCAACTGATGAAACTCTTCCTACTTGACCGGTAAATGATCCTGAAATTATTTCTACGTTACTACCAATTAAATAATCATAATTAGGTTTCGTAATAATTCCAACTTTAAGTAAGATTGGTTTAATTTCTTCTTCTAATAATGGAACTGGTTTAGTTCCCCCACCAGATGAACCTAAAAAACCTGTTACTTGCGGGGTGTTTCTTACCACAAACCATGATTCGTCTGTAACTCTCATTTCAACAAAAATATACCCTGGATATACTTGTCTTATTTTTTCTTTTTCTTTACCATCTTTATTTTTTTCAATATACGTTTCCTCAGGAACAATTACTGAATAAATAAAGTCTTGCATGCCCATTGATTCGACTCTTCTAATTAAGTCGTTTTTAACAGAGTTTTCTTTCCCTGAATAGGTTTGAATGACATACCATCTTTTTCTGGGGACTCTATTTTTCATTAGCTTAAAATCCTTATAATACTAATAGTAATAACATCAATTGCAGCTACAAAGCCGGTAATTAATGCTACAAAGATAATTACTCTAATCGAATTATCTAAAAAGACAACAAGGCTTGGCCAAGTGACTTTTCTAATTTCAGGAAATGCCGGTAAGAAAAATGGATATACAACTAAAGCTAAACCTAATAAAGCAATTACTAAAACTGACCAGGCAAAGATCATATCATTAGGTGAACCACCTAAGATAGGAAAATCATCTGGAATATGAAATCCTTGGACTCTTCCAATAATCATAATCGCAAGCGCTGCCGTAATAGTTGCTAGTATTCCTAAAACTAAAGATTCACCTTTATATTCAGTTGTTAATAATTCTACTAACTTATTTTTAGGTTCGGTTTCTTTCTTTTTGATTGCCATAATTTTACTCCTATTTATTTACTTTCTTTGTGTAGTGTATGTTTATTACACTTTGGACAAAAGCGATTAAATTCTAATCTCTCTTTTGTCGTTTGTTTGTTTTTGGTTGTATTGTAGTTTCTTGATAAACACTCACTACAAACTAAGATAACTTTTTCTCTCATTAAAAAACCACTCCTTTAGTGGTCTAAACTTTTGTACCTTTATTTTACAATAAATTGACCACATTAGTCAATGCTAAAATATTATATCACAATTGTTCTTTTAGTTTGCATTTAATTCGATATATGGCATTTTTAATACTTTTTTCATCGGTCTTTAATATTTCAGCAATTGATTTAATTATTTTTCTTTCATTATAAAATAAATCCCAAACTCTTTTCTCAAAATCAGATAAACTTTTTAAATCAAAAAATATAAAAAATGGTGGTGGCTCTTCTTTAAAAAATAATTCTGGTTTTGGTGCTAGGACGTATTTAGGTGACTCTTTTTTTAAAGCGATAAATCTCCGGTAAAGGATTAATTCAAAATATCTTGTAAAAGTTTTATTATAAGATGAATCAAATGTATTAAGTGCATTAACTAAAGTTATTAACCCTTCTTGATAAAAATCATCATGATAGCTTATCGGAACATAGAATTTATAAATATTTTTCCAAATTAATCGCTTATATTTGTTTATGAGCTTAATCAAAGCTTCTTCACTACTTGTTTCTTTATATAAATAAATTAGCTCATAATCATTTTTCATTTTATTATTTAAAGTGTCTCATAAATTAATAACGCTGCCGCAACCGAGACATTAAGTGAATTAACCTTCCCTTTCATCGGTATTTTAACAATTAAATCACAATCTCTTTTTAATAATGTTCTTAATCCTTTATCTTCACTACCTACAATTAATAATAAAGATTTATTATTAGGAATTTCTTTATAACTATGTTTAGTTTCTAAATCACTACCAATAATATAAAAGTTATTTTCTTTTAATTTTCTAATTACTTGGTACAAATTAGATACTAAAATTAAATTCATATGTTCAATGGCTCCACTTGATGTTTTAACTACCGCACCTGTAATTGGAACTTGATGTTTTTTACCAATAATAATTCCATCAATCTTAGCCGCTTCACTAGTTCTAATAATCGCACCTAAATTATGGGGATCATATATTTCATCAAGCATTAAAAACACTTGTTTTTTAGTTTTATCAATAACTTCTTCTAATGTTTTATATTGATAAGGTTTAACTTCAGCAACAACACCATTATGGACAGCATTATTAGTTAAGTTATTTAAAAATCCTTTATCTTCATAAATGATATTTAAATTGTTTTCTTCTAAAAATGATTTATATTTATAATCATTAAGTTTATTATCCACATATAATTTATAAATCTTTCGGTCATTAAGAATCGCTTCTTTAACCACGTTTTTACCATATATAATCATAAAAACCTACTTCATATCAGAAATAGTATTAATAGTCTTATGAATAACTGTTTTTACCCATTTAGATATATTCATAAATGTATACATAAGTGGATATGATGTATAGACTAAGACAATTAATAATAAAATTTGTGGCAATGTAAATGGGGTTGTTTTTGTGACATTAGGAATATGAAGGATTGGAGTATATTCTAAGGCTTCTGGAAGAAGCAGGATTGCCAGAAAAGCAATCGTTAGAGTTCCAAAAAACATTATTCTTCGTTTAGTATTAAAAGGGGTTGTTACTGTAAATAAAACCATAAACGAAGTAGCGGTCGCTGAAAGTCCTATTAAGGTTGCGATTCCGCTTTCACCTGCTGGTGTAGATATATCCATTCCTAAATGAGGTGCTAGTAAATAAACAATTAATGCGTTGATTAAAACTACTAAAGCTCCAGGTATTGCATCTTTTAATATGCTCTTTAAAAATGATCCTTTAATAATATCATTATTATATTCTAAAGCTAAAACAAAGGATGGTATCGCAATTACTAAAAATTCCATAATAACCAAATGAGATGGTTTTAGGGGATAAATAATTTCATAATTAGCAAGCCCTCTAATAATAACTGTTAAAGTTAGAAGAATTGTAAATAATGTTTTTGTTAAATATAATTTAGAAACCTTTTGAATATTATTAATAACTCGTCTTCCTTCACTAACGACCTTAGGCATTGAAGCAAAGTTAGAATCCATTAAAACAAGGTGAGAAACATTTCTAGCAGCTTCACTACCCGATGCCATCGCAATTGACGTATCGGCTTCTCTTAAAGCTAAAATATCATTAACACCATCGCCAGTCATTGCGACTATTTTGCCACTTTGTTGCATTGACTCGATTAATAATTTCTTTTGGTGGGGAGAAACTCTGCCAAAGACGGTATAACGATTAGCAACTCTAACTACTTCTTTATCTGATAAGTTTTCTAGTGAAATATAATTTTTAGCATTTTCTATTCCAGCTCTTTCACTTATTCTTGAAACAGTTAAAGCATTATCACCAGAAATAACAACAACATTAACGCCGTTATCACGGAAATATTTAATTGTGTCATAAGCATCTTCTCTAATTGTATCTTCAATCATTATTAGTGCTACTGGTTTTAAGTCATCATTAATCTTATTATCTTTAAGTGGTTTGTTACTATATCCTAATGCCAAAACACGATATCCTTTTTGAGCTTGTTTATTAACTTCTTTAGCAATATTATTATAATGATCTTTAATAACCATCTCTGGAGCCCCTAAAGCAAATGTCCCATACTTTTCAAATTCAACGGCACTATATTTTCTGCTAGAAGAAAAAGGAATTATATTTTTATGTCTAATTCTTTTTTGATTGCCAAATCGTTCATATAATGCTTGACTAGTTAAGTTTTGATCGTTTAAAGCATTTAGAATTGCTGGCATTAATGACTTTAATGGAAGACCTTGAATTGTTTCTAGTTCAATTATTGATCTAACCGTCATTGTTCCATCAGTAATTGTCCCGGTTTTATCAAGACATAACGTATCTGTTCTAGCTAACATTTCGATACAATGTAGTTCTTGGACTAAAGTATTATTTTGACCTAATCTAACAACCCCAACTGCTAAAGCAACCGATGTTAATAAAAATAGCCCAGATGGGATCATTCCAAGCATTGAACCCGCAGCTTTAACTATATTAATTCCTACATAAGCCGGATCATTCCAAGCTCCTGGAGCTAAGAAATATAATGCAAGTCCAAAAGGAATTATAAAGATCCCTACTACTCTAATAATCAAGTTAAGAGATTTAAAAATATCTGATTTTGGTTTTTTATACTTTTTCGCTTGACTCGTTAATCTTTCAATATAAATATCATTACCAATTGCGGTAGCTTGCGCATAAGCAT
>JBBACV010000031.1:0-10471 GCA_041656835.1 Acholeplasmataceae bacterium
GATACAATCGCGTTTTTTTTATGATATCTATCATCAATACTTGGTTTAAAAACTTGATAATTTTTTTTAGCATATTTTAATCTTTTCGCTCTTCTAATTAATTCTTCAGTTTTACCGGCAAACATTGGACCACAAACCACTTCAATTGATCCATCTATTAATTTATCTTCCATTTTAAACTCCACTTTATTAAAAAGCGAGAATAATTATCCCGCTAATTTTACTTGCTTTTCTTTTCAAGACGTTTCTTAAATTTATCAACTTGACCAGCTTGAGCTACATAAGTTTGTGCACCAGTGTAAAATGGATGAGTGTCTGAAGTAACTTCAAGTCTAATCAGTGGATATGTCTTGCCGTCTTTCTCATAAACTCCTTCATCTCTAGCATTTGCTGCTGATTCTATTAAAAATTGAGCGTTTGTTTGAACATCTTCAAATAAAACTAATCTTGTTTTTGGATGTATATCGGGTTTCATTTCTTTCTCCTTCCGCCATAAATTCATATTTTATTTATGGTAAGATTTTTACTAAAATATTATATCATTATAAAATCTTTAAATCAACTTCTAAAACTAATTAACATATTTTAAAACTTTAATAGGTTTTGCTCTTTGAAATCTGGGTAAAATTTAATAAAAAACGATTCCCAATAATTCCAATTAATACTCCAGCCGGGACACTTATTAATAACATTATTGGTAAATAGAGAATTAATAGTTCGGTTTCAAGTAAAAAGATACCCACAATAACTTGTCCTAATGTATGGGTAATCGCTCCTAGGACAGATACTGTTATTAAATGAAGTTTAAATCTTTTAAAAATACCCATAACTATAACTGATATAGCAGCTCCACCAAGTCCCATCCAAAAAGTAATTGTAAATGAACGATATAAAATACCCACAATTAAAACTCTTAAAATAGTTATAATTGTGGCTTCTTTAAACCCATATAGATATAAGACTATGACAATCGCTATATTAGCAAACCCTATTTTAGCACCCGGAACAGGAATGATGTTTATTTGCATTTCAATTACATTTAAAACAATGGCGATTGCTAATAACATTGATAAATAAGATATTGTTTTAATGTTTTTCATACTTCACCATCTACTTCACTCGTATAATCACCTGTTTCAAAAATAATATAAAGTAAATTAGGAAGAGAAACAACCGGAAGACCATTCCCATCATACCATCCTCTATTTACTCCTATTTGTTTAGGGGTACTATCTTCTTTAATTCTAATGGCTTTTTTTAAATAACTTATTTCAATAATGATTTCCGTTTTTTCATGATTAATTTCATAATTTCCTAATAAAATTATTTCAACATAATGATCATCTGATTCTTTTTCATATATAATTTTAGGATAATTTTCATCTTGTTTTAATATTTCAAACTTATTATCACTAAAGTTAACTTCAATAACTTTAGTGCCGGCAACATAAATGCCGGCTAAATCACCTGGTTTTGGTCTAAGAATCATTATTAAAATAAAAGTGATTAAAAAGACTAACCCTAAAGTCACAATAATCAAATAATCTCTAAGTTTCATTATTATTCCTTAGTTACTTATTTCTAGGTCTAAAGCGGTCTGATTGATTAAAATTAATAATATTTTCTTCATTTTCGTATATAACTAATTCGTATTCATCGTGTTTTGTTATAAAATCATTAATCTCTTCTAAATCCATTAAAAATAAAGCTGTCGAAAACCCATCTAAAAGACCAGCATCATCACCGATAATTGTAATTGTGTAATATTTATTAACTGGAGCCTTTGTTTTTGGTGAGATAATATGATGATACCATTTATTATCAGCACCAGGAACATATTGTTCATAACTACCTGAAGTAGATATACTAGTGTCAGTTAAATCATAAAATCCGTAGTAATCATTCTCAGAAATACCTAATGGATTTTTTAAGCCAATAATATAGTAACCTTCTTCTCTATTTCCATTTCTTCCCATTGTCATGGATGAGCTGCCACCACTAATTAAAAAATCAGTAATACCTTCTTCAATTAAATATTGTTTGACAAGTTCAGTCGCATAACCTTTCACATGGGCCCCTAAGTCTATTTTAACACCTGGCTTTACTGAAACATAATACTTATCTTCTTCAACACTTAAAGATATTGGATCTTTAATAACATCAATTTCTTGAACTATTTCATAAGTTTCATTTATTTTATCTAAAGGAACTCTTCCCTTATGCTCATATTCATCAATTAAATCTTTCCAAACATCAATAATTTTACCCATTGAAAAATCAAAATAACCATTTGTTTCTTCATATATATATAAAGCTTCTTCTAAAATATCATATAATAGTTTATCGATTTCAATTGTTAAAACTTCATCAGAATCTTTAATTAAATTATTTATATAAAAGATATCGTGTTTATCACCATGTGACATAAAATTATCGGTTAACTCTTCAACATCTTTATAAATGTTATTAATTCCATTAAACACTTTATCATGACTTTTTTTAGGTGCGTAAAAATAACCTCCAATACTTGTATCCATTGAGGCAATAACAAAATTTCTTCTAGTAACTACATTATCTTTACAGGCGACCAAAAAAAACATTATAATTGTTAAAACTATTGTTGTATAAATTTTCTTCATTAAATTAATCTTAATCTTTTTTAAAAGATTCCTCCTAAACCATTTAACATTAACACAATCACTCCTAAAATAATTAAGAGTATTGGCAATCCTTTAAATGATTTTATAATAGGAGCCGTATTAAGTCTATTAATTAGCACTGTAAACAAACAAGAAAGTAAGATAAATCCCATTAAAGAACCTAATACAGAAACTAAGGCTATCCCAAAGGTTAAATCATTAAACCCAAGCATTCCAATTATTAAAATAATTGAGTGAAAGACTAAGTGATTTTCTTTTGGTAAATTTAATTTTAATTTCTTTTGTAGTAATAAGTATAGTTCATTTAAACCAATCATTAAACCTACAATTACTATTAACCCTAAATATTCTAAATTTAATTTCTTTAATACAAATACGTTTAATCCATAATAAACAACAAACATAAGTAAAGATAATAGACTTATTACACTAGTTTTAATTAAAACTGGTTTTAATCTTTTTTCATGATTATCTAAACTTTCAAAACCAATACCTTGAGTTAATAAATTACTAACAATTAAAGCCGAAAGAAGACTCGCAAAAACACTATAAATCATCATTATTCTCCTTCTTATCTAAATCAATTAAATTAAATAATCCAAAGATAAATCCAGATAATATAAATCCACCTGATGCATCTTTTAAAAATGTTATTCCGTATTTACTATCAAATAACTTAAGAGTTTTACTACCTAAATTTATAAACTCAATTTGTCCAGAGCCTAATACTTCTCTTAGTCCCCCAATTATTATCAATAACAATAACGAGCTTAAAGAAATTAAGAGCTGATCAAGTAGTTTTAAGTCTTCATTTGGGTTAAAAATATTTACATTTAAAATTATTAATGATAAATAGATGAAAACAAGATCATCAAAAACAAAAAATGTTTTTAAAATAATGGTAAAAACTGAAAGAATTGTAGTCGTTAATAATAAATAACTATAAACTCTAAATCGGTCACTTGTATACTTATTAATTAAATAAGATAATCCTTTAATTATTAAACTAGTTATTAAAAGGATAAATCCGACAAATAAGCCCTTTTCAAAAGTATTCGAAATAAATATTAAAGGAAGAACACTTAAGAAAACAAGATTTTTATAATCTATTTTTTTCATTTTAAAGCCTCCTTTATTTCACTTAAAATTTCATTGATTAAATAATCAGAACCATTTGAATTAGTAGTTGGTGATGTCTCCATATCAACTAAAGGATCACTTATGTTAGTGTTTAAGATTAACTCTAAATGACTTAATCTTTGGTTATAGAAGTTTCCACCTGAATGCTCATATAAGTCATCTGGTAATGATACATGAGTAATTAAGCCATCTTCATCAACAGCAATTAAAACAACTATTTTTCCATTATGAGTTTTAAATCCATCATAAAATGAACCAACTTTTCCATGTTCATAAACAGTATAATCTTTATCATCGGCTGTAACATCATAAACTTTTATATCTCCTAAAGTTCTTTCATCGTTTAAAGTATATCTTTCAACTTTTAATAAATCGGCAATATTATCAGGAATTAATCCTTGATGATAATTAATAACTTGAGTAACTGATTGTTTTATAATTGAACGAGAAACTTGGATTGTGGTTGCCCCAGCGGCACCATCAATATAACTAACATTTGTATAATAAAGACCACCATAGTTTTGAAGTAAATATTCTCTCACCAAAGGATAATAACTTTCTGATGTATCATCTTTGGTGGTCATCTTTTTTTCAATTGCGTAAACTTTATCATCTAAATCAATTGCTACATATAATTCTAAATAAAAATAATCGTGATCTGTTCTAGTTACATAAAGGTCCGCTATCTTTTTATTTTTCCGGTTATATAATTCTGATTTTTCTAATAAATTTGCATATTCAGAATCAATAATTGGAGTTTCATTTTTAATGGTAACTTTTTGATTAAACATTTTATCTAAATTAGTTTGTGGGATCGTTGTTTGGATTAATAAAACAGAAACTCCAATTACAGTCATTAAAATAACCATTAAAACTAAAATTAAATTTTCTTTTTTCATAACTAAAAATCCTCCTTAGCGATTACTAATAGATTATGGATTAATAATTTTGAATTATTAGCACCACCATCACTTGTTGAACCGGTATAGGCATCAGGTATTTCACTTATATTTAAATCTTTAAAACCTGTAACATATTCTAAGGCATTATTATAAAAATTACCACTTTTTGTATGTTTATATAAATCAGCAGGTAATAATAAATCTAAAATATCGCCTTCATTATTTAAAATAATTACTAAAGTTATTTCTTTTTTAGTAGGACTATGGCTATCATATACACCGCTTTTAGTTAATGTATAAACGAATCCTTTATCATCACTGATCGTTTCTTTTAAAACACTTGCTTCATCGATGGTTTTTTTATCTTCACTAACCACTTCATACTCATCAAAATAATCTAGATATGGAAGGGTTAATTCTAATTTAGGATTACTATGATGAACCTTACCTAATACTTGAATCATATTAGTTAAAGTATTTAAAGAAATTGTGGTAACACCACCGGTTATATCAACGACATTATCATCTAACTTGGTAAATAAATAATCATTAGCTAGCTTTTCGGTTTGTTTCATATACATGGTTTGATTTAATTCTAAGACAATTAATTCTTCAATTAAATCTTTTAAATTTACTTTAACCATAATTCTAATATTGCCATAATCATTCGTTTCATTTATTTCATATAAATAACCTAAAGGATTATCATCTTTTCCAAATACTCTTAATAAAAGTTCTACTTTAACATTTCCTTCACTATATGATTTTTCTATTTCAACTCTTGTAACATCTTCATAATATATTTCCGCTTTATCTAAAGCTTTACTTAGTTCTCTTTCTTTAGCGATTGGTGTGAAAATTAAATTACTTCCAATAATTAAACCTAAACTTAATACGGTAATTATAGTTAAAGTTAATATGTTTTTTAATCTCATTAAAAGATACCTCCTAAAACTAAGGCAACAACTCCAATTAAAAGAACTACAGTTGTTCCAAAACTAATAAAGAATCTTTTCTTATATAAATTCGTACTCCATTTAGGATAATCAATTAAAGGAGTAATTAAATTACCAAACAAAATCGCAAATGCAACCCCTTCAGGAAGATTTCCAAATATTCTAATTGAAAAAATAATAAAGCCAACAATAAATCCTAACCATACTCTACCTGGTCTAGTAACAGGTGATGTGGCTGGATCTGTAATCATAAAGGATAGTCCAAACAATAATCCACCTGATAAAACATGATATAAGACAAATTCAATTAAATAATCAGGATGTAAAAAGAATCCTGCAACTGTAATAAATAAAGTAAAGGTTAATAAACCAACAAGGGCTGGTCTAAAATCAGCACTTCTTCTAATAAATAAATAAGCTGCTCCGATTAAAATTAAAATAGCATTTATTTCACCTAATGAACCTGGAATGTTCCCAATTAATAAATCTAAAATTGAATAAGAATTTAATACTCCGGGAAACTCAGTACCTAGGGCTGTTGCACCAGCACCAGCATCAACAAAACCGTAACTTCCAGTAAAGAATCCCGCAAAAGCAACCCCAACAAAAACTCTTCCTAAGGCAGCGGGATTAAATAAATTACTTCCAAGTCCACCAAAAATCATCTTACCAACCAAAGATCCAAATAAGGCTCCCATTACTACAACGTATAAACTTATTTGATCTGGCAATAAAAATACATATATAAGACCTGATACTAAAGGTGCTGATATATGATTAATTGTATATTTGGAAAATTTATTAATAAATCTTTCTTTAAAATTAAAGCCCGTGGCTTTTGTTGTTGCTAAAAAATAAATTAATTCAACTAAAACAAAAACGATTAAACTAATTAATATTTTAATTAAAGAACTTAAGCCAAACTTATAGACTGTAAAGATTGTAATTGGAATTAAAGCAATCAAAACATCAAACATCATTCTTTTAGTTGATGTTTCTTTTCTAATATAAGGCGAAGTGTTTTTTGTAAATGTAATATTAGTCATTATTTTTACCTTCTCTTAACATCTTTTTACCCATTCTCATATAATCTGTCAAATGAATTTTCGAAGGACAAACAAATGAACATAACCCACATTCAATACACTTATCAACAGCTAGTGTCTTTAAGAAATCTAAGTTTCCAGCTTTAACAGCGTTCATGATTTGAACAGGTTGTAAGTTTACTGGACAAGAATAAACACATGAAGCACAATGGATACAAGGTTCTTCTTCATAATCGACACTATTATTTATAATAATAGATGTAGTTGTATGAGTAGTAACAATATCATCTTCCGTAAAACTCATCCCCATCATCGGTCCACCCATAATTAAAGTTTTTGCTAGATGAGGATCTATATATCCACCAGCTTCTTTAATTAAACTTGATACTGGCGTTCCAATTCTTGCTTTAAAGGATTTATTAACTACACCATTTCCTGATAAAACAAAATAACGATCAAGGACTGGTAAGCTAAACTTAACAGCATGGAATAATGATTGAAGTGTTGTTACATTAAAAGGTATTACTCCATATGAAGCAGGTAATTCACCTTGAGGAACTTTAATTCCTAAAGCTCTTTCAATTGCTTCTAATTCCCATCCTTGAGGATAGTGATTACCAACACGGACTACTTTAATATCATAATCCACATAATAATTTAGAGCAAAATTTAATCTTTCAGCTATTTCAGGATAAGCATTTTTAACGGCGATTACCCCAGTTTTAGCGCCTGATGCTTGCATTGCATAAATTAATCCCTTAATTAATTCATCAGGATGATTCATCATTAATTCATAGTCACTAATTAAATTAGGTTCACATTCGATTCCATTAGCTAAAATAACATCTATTTTTTCTTTAGTATCTAATTTAATATATGTTGGAAAAGCTGATCCCCCTAAACCAACTAATCCCGCTTCTTTCGCAATTTCAACGATCTCTTTTTTAGTAAGTTTTGCTATTTCTTCATCAGTTCTTTGTTTAACTGATTCATGAAGCTCATATTTAAAATCATTTTTAACGATCATTGAGTTAACTCTTTTTCCTGAAGCATCATATTTCATTTCATGACCAACTACTTCACCTGATACAGTTGAATGAATTGGTTGTTCAAAAAAAGGTCCTTTTCTTGTCCCAATTACTTCCCCAACTTTAACAAACTGTCCAAAAACAACACACGTTTCTCCTTCAGGACATCTTTGACTAGTAATCGGATAATATAAGAATGGTGCTTCCAAATGAGTAATTAAAGGTAATCTTTTAAGATTTGTTTTTCCATCTGGAATATTTCTTGTTTTTAAAATCACTTAACATTCTCCTTTTTTAATTGAATTTTTTTGTTAATTTTAATACTTTTTCTTTTATGTTTTTAATAGTTTTTGAATCATTTAAATTGGTTAAGGCTTCATGAATTAAATTAGCAATCAAAATAAAATCTTCTTCCTTATAACCCTTTGTAGTCATTGCTGGAGTTCCTAATCTAATTCCTGATGTATACATCGGCTTTTCAGTATCAAAGGGTATCGCATTTTTATTAATAGTAATATTTACTTTAGCTAAAGTATCTTCAGCTAACTTACCAGTTATCCCTAATTTATCTTTAACATTTATTAACATTAAATGATTGTCTGTGCCATTTGTAATAACTTTATAACCAAAGTTTATAAAGACATTAGCCATGGCTTTAGCATTTTTTAAAACTTGTTCTTGATAAGTTTTAAAACCAGGCTCTAATGCTTCTTTAAATGAAACTGCTTTAGCGGCAATAACATGCATTAAAGGTCCACCTTGTTCACCAGGAAAGACTGCCCTGTTTATCTTCTTAGCTAATTTTTCATCATTTGTTAAAATAATTCCTCCTCTTGGTCCTCTTAAGGTTTTATGAGTTGTTGAGGTAATCACATCAGCATAAGGTACTGGTGATGGATGGAGATTGGTTGCAACTAATCCAGCGATATGGGCCATATCTACTAAAAGATATGCACCAACTAAATCAGCTATTTCACGAAACTTTTTAAAATCAATAATTCTAGGATATGCACTAGCACCTGCAATTATTAATTTTGGTTTAATCGATAAAGCTAATTCTTTAACTTCTTCATAGTCAATTAGTTCATCTTTTTGACTAGTACCATAATGATAAGCCTTATAATATCTTCCCGAGAAAGATAACTTATAGCCATGGGTTAAATGCCCTCCGGCATTTAAATCCATTCCTAATATTTTATCTCCTGGTTTTAATAATGCATGAAGTGCGGCAGCATTAGCACTACTTCCCGAATGAGGTTGGACATTAACGTATTTAACATTAAAGAGTTTTTTTAATCGGTTGATTGCGATGTTTTCAATTTCATCAACAAATTCACATCCACCATAATATCTTTTACCTGGGTATCCTTCAGCATATTTATTCGTTAAGATAGAACCTTGAGCTTCTAATACGGCTTTTGAAACAAAGTTTTCAGAAGCGATTAGTTCAATATGTTCTTCTTGTCTTTTATCTTCTTTTTCAATTAGTTCATAAATAATTTGATCATCTATTTTTAATGTCATTTTTTTAAATTTTCTCCCTTTTTTTAAAATATTAGTATAAATTAAAAATAGAAGCGTCTATTAGATACTTCTATTTTATGTTTTTTTATTAATAAAATCAAATGATTCTATAATTGATAACGGTTTCAAGTAATTACTCTACAATTATATTATGATAAACATTTACAACATCTTCTAAATCTTCTAAAGCTAAAATTAGTTTTTCAAAGTTTTCTAATTTTTCTTCTTCTTTTATAACGACTCCTGAAATTGGAATAAATGTTATTTCATCTTTAATTATTTCTAGTTTATGTTCTAGTAAAACATCTCTAATGTTGCCATATTCTTCGGGTTCCCCATAAATAAATGCTGTGCCATTATCGCTTTCAATATCAATTACATTAACATCATTTTCTAGAAGGATTTCAAGTAATTGATCTTCACTTATATCTAGTTCAAAATATGAACGATGATAAAACTGATGCATCACTGAACCTGATACTCCTAATTTACAATCAAATTTATTAAAAACTGTTCTAACATCTGATAATGATCTATTAGTATTATCCGTTAAACAATCAATTATTAATAAGCTATTATCAGGTCCAAATCCTTCATATCTAATGTTGGTGTAGTTTTCCACTTCACCGCCTTTAGCTTTTTGAATGGCCCTATTTATAACTTCATTAGTTACTTGGTCTTTTTTAGCTCTTTCAATTACTCTTTTTAATTCAACATTAATCTCTGGGTCAGGGACACCTGATTTAGCAGCCATATATATTTCTTTTCCATATTTCGAATATATTTTTGATCTTTCGGCTGCTGTTTTCGCCATTGATTCTTTTCTTACTTCAAAAGCTCGTCCCATTTATATCAATCCTTTTTTCCAAATTTTACTTTATATGATTTAATTGCATCTTTAATTACTTTGATTGCTTCTTCTTTTCCTTCAATATCTAGGATATAAGTTTTCTTTCCTTCAAGCGATTTATAGACTTCAAAGAAATGAGATATTTCAGATAATAAGTGATGGGGTAAGTTTTTTAATTCCGTATACTGTGTTAGTGATGGATCACCAAAGGGGATTGCGATAATTTTTTCATCGACTTCATCACTATCAATCATTTTAATAACTCCAATTGGATATACTTCAACTAAAGTTAATGGTTCAATGTCTTCTTGACATAACACCAAAATATCAAGAGGGTCATGATCATCTGCATAAGTTAAAGGAAT
>JBBACV010000032.1:0-10228 GCA_041656835.1 Acholeplasmataceae bacterium
AGCTTACTCTTAACTCACGAATTTTCTACGCTGGTGACGGGCTAATTACACGATTTGCAAGTCCTGTTCCAACACAAAACTTTACTGAGTGCTTCAAGCTAACAGGGCCTTTTACTGGAGTGCAGGGCACTGCACCAGCAATGTGGGATTACACTTTTAATGGCACTCCAACGTCAACAGATTGCTTTGAGGGGCATTCTGCTGAGTCAGTAACAAACTACTATGACATTCCGAAAGTTTGGGGAGGGCCGGAAGCTGTTACGGAGACTACTTCCTTAGATGGTCTGCTTCAAAAGTCTTTTACCGCCACAACATCTTTAGATGGCTTACTGCAAGACACTGTTTCTACTACAACTTCTTTAGATGCGTATCTGCCCGACACGGCTACTAGTACTGTGTCTTTAGATGGTATGCTTCAGGAGTCTTCGTCTGCTACAACTTCCTTGGATAGTCTACTCGAAGATATAGTCTCTGTAACCGCTTCTTTGGATAGCTTACTCGAGGACACAGTATCCGCAACTGCTTCTTTAGACAGCTTACTCCAAAGTTCTGGCTCTACGTCTACAAGTCTAGATGGCCAATTAGTGGGCTCCGTGTCAGCTACAGCGTCTATTGATGGTATTCTACAGAAATCTTTATCAGCTTCTACCTCTTTGGACAGTTTGCTTGAGGACGCGGTCTCTGCAACCGCTTCTTTAGACAGCTTACTGCGAGATACTAACAGCGCTATTACTGGACTCGACGGCCAACTGCAGTCTTCCTCTAGCGCCTCTATATCTATTGACGGTATGCTTTCTAGCTCCAATCAAGCTACTACAGGCCTAGATGCAGTGCTCAGTGACAGCGCTACAGTTGTTATACTAAGCTTAGACAGCTTGCTGCAAGATACTAATTCTGCTACAACTTCTTTGGACAGTACGCTTGCTAGTATAAGCTCTGCGAGTGCTAGTCTTGACGCTGCTTTACAAGACACCAATACAGCTGCAGTAAGCTTAGACGCGGCATTACTTGAGTCTGTAACAGCTACTGTTGGTCTTGACGCGGTAGTAATCGCGGCGATCATGTCAGAGACTGTAAGTCTAGATGCACTTCTTGAAGGAACTGAAACTTCCACTGCATCCTTAGATGCTATCTTGAAAATGTACTATATCGAGTCAGTAGAGACTGAAATAGATCTTGAGAGCGAAACAATTGCTGGCATCATATACCAGCAGTCTATCGCCGAGTCTTTCTACCTTTGGACAACATCTCAGCCTTCTTGGAGTATATCAGTCACCAGTACTACTGACTTAGCCTCTACCTTAACCTTTGATCTAGGCATCGACGTCTATAGCTACGTTACTTTTACAGAGACTTTGTCCAGTAAGTGGACTGGACAATTATCAATCTTAGAAGCCATAGCTTTAACAAGTACTGCTGAAGATGTAAGATACCTTCTTGAGGCTATAACCTCTACCTACGACTTGTCTGGTGCTCAAGTAGTTACCTTTGAGTTAGCTCTCACAGAGTGGCTTGACATAAAGAGCGCTGCGTCCAATAGTTCTAAGATGTTCTTTGAGTTGCTCTCTACCGCGGGCCTTAGCTGCTCTACTGTAGGTATCTGGCTCGAGGAGATTACATCCGCGCTTAATATTTCTTCACTCACGCAATACGACATAGTTGAGGCCCTGGAAAGCGCTACTGATCTTAGTGATACTACACTTATATACTTGGCGGCAGCTCTCTCTGATTCAATAGACCTTTCAAGTGAGTCTCGAGTAGCTCTTGCTTTGTCGGTGCTCTCTGAGATAGGATTTACTTCCTTAGCATCTTTTATCAGTGCTCCCCAAGAGTCTATTCTGAGTGAGCTCGAGATAGCTGATACTCTGGAAGATAACGGTATCTTTAACCACTCACTGGCCTCGAGTGTGTTCTTAACAGAGGAAGCCCAAGCAGCCCTTTCTCTTCTGGTCACTTCAGTCTTGGCTTTAACTTCAACAGCAGCACTTAAGAAGTGGCTTACTGAGCAGGTAACAAGTGCAGCGATACTCGCGAGTAACACCTCAGCATTACAGTCAATGTATCCTAGCCTCGAAAGTTCTTTAACAATAACTGAGACTCTTTTAGGCAACGGCGCATTTTATGAGACTGTTCAGTCTGCACTTCAACTGTCAGTAAGCATTGAGTTAGATGGCGATGTATATGAGTGCTGGGTACTAAACTCTCCCAAGTTCCTGCCCTCTATCTACACTGACTATGACTTTAATTCCTACTGCACCTATGAGAATAGAGCTTTTGCAGCGAATGCGACCGGAGTATACGAGCTAGCAGGTGATGCAGATGATGTGCAGGCAAGCGTAGTTCTTAGCGAGACAGACTTTGAGGTTTCCGGTCATAAGCGTTTTAGAAAAGCTTACTTAGGAATCTCTGGTACTTCTCCAGTACTTATTATGGAGACAGATGGTCAGCGTAAAGTGTACTCAATCGCGAGTGACGGGAAAGTAAATGCGTCAAGAGAACTTTTGGGCAAGTACTGGAAATTGTCAGTCGTTGACTTTGACACCATAGAATATATAAGTCTAATTCCTGTTGTCCTTTCAAGAGGTAAATAATGACTCAAGCCCATAAACAGTGGATTAAAAATAAAACCCCGCTACTCAGAGAGTATACTCTGAAGAAAAGAGCGTTACTCACTAAGGCTGCAGGTAATAACTACTCCAAGCTTCCTGGCTGGGTCTATGGTTCTTATAATGACTTAGAACTTGAAGTAAAGCTGGGCCTGTCAGAACTTAACTTTAAAATTCTTTCTGAGATGGTTGAGCAGGATCTTAAACGCTCTGGCCTTGACTACGACATAGCGTATAAGAATGCAGTTATAACATGGGAGGCAACAAAAGCTGAACTCTTAGCAGCTTGGGAACAAGAGCTTGCTGATCTTAAACTTAGCAATGACAATAGCGACAACGAGTTAAAGTTACTGGCCATAGAGACGGCCAAGCGAGGTATAGCTCTTCTTGAAGCTAAGACTGCTCTCGACCTAGAAGCTGAAGGTATTAGAAAGCAAATCGCAGAACTTGATGGACAAACAGGCTCTTATGAAATTCAATTAGCACAAGCGAGACTTGTAACAGCCCAGAGAAAGCTCGAGGTCATTCCTATTATTCAGCAGCTGATAGTACTCGAGCAGCAGGCCTTGGCAAAAGAGTGGCTAATAGTAAGTAAGAACCAAGAGATCATTGACAAGCAAAATGATATACTCGTCGTCTCGCAGCTCATAGTCGACAAGACCTACGACCTACTTCCGAAGCAGTATGCTATTCTGGCTAAGGACGAAATCATTATCGGTAAGGAGCAAGAGCTCATTACGAAGAATGAAGAGATACTTGCCAAGGAAGAAGAGATCGTCGATAAGCATACTGAGGTAGCGAATAAATCTTTAGAAGTAGTCGCTAAAGACCTAGAAGTAGTTACTAAGAAAGAAGAGTTATTGACCAAAGAGTACGAAGTGATAACTAAAGAAGAAGAAGTTATTGCAAAGTCTTTAGAGATACTTCTACTCCTTGAACAAATAGCAAATACCAAGAATGCTATAGCTGACCAACAGGACACTATAATAGCTAAGGCCTACACTGTTATGGTCGCTGAGCAAGCACTTATTGACGCGGAGTATTTAGTACTTGATGCGCGTGAATCACGCGCTTCCGCTGAGGCTGACGTAGTAACCGCTGAAGAAGACTATGTTAGTGACAGGATAGCCAAGATAACGCCGGCTCTTGAGGCTCTGCTTACTGCACTCGAAGGCTATATAACTGAGATACAAGCTCAGACCGTTATCTACGCCGATATAGTCTCAACTAAGCAGCAGATAACTGACCTTCAGTTACTCGAGGCAACAAAGGCCGACGAGATACTAACGACACAATATTCTCTTCTGGCCAAAATAACTGAGATCGCTAATGAGACTAAGAATCTGGCATTGTATAAGCAGGCTCAACTAGCACCGAATATTAGTAACCTTGTCGTAAAGCTTCAAGAGTATAGCGCAGAGCTTGTGACTCAGACAGCTTTAGAAAAATCTATAATTGATGCCAAGGTTGAGCTAATTTCACTGGCTCCTGAAGAGTCTGCGATTAAGCTAGATATAGCAGAGGAAGAGGTTCTTACAGCCGCAGCACGACAAGAAGTAGCAGCTGAGCGTGATACTAAAGAGATGGATGCTATATCTTTCAGAGTCGACTCCATGACTAAGAAGGCTGGACATGACTTAGAGTTAGTAACTCAGGAGCTGGCTGATATTAGTACCATAGCAGCTGAGCGGTCACTTATCGACTCTTTAAAGCAGCAGCTCATATACGACACTGCGCTTATTACATTTGCAGAGCAGCTTGAGCACATTCAAGCTATAGAGGGACTCGCAGCACAGATAATAGCAAACTTAGGGTCTAAAGAAGTTCAATGGATTGCTGAGAAGACCGCGGCCAATATAGCACCTAAGATAACAGCAACGCTTAGACATCTACTGGGATCTTAATAATGAAATATTATTATGCGGGTATGAGAGAGTCAATTATTTGGAAGCCTTTTGCATATGGTCTAAAGCATGACACAGACCAGCAAATAGAGCGAGCTATTATATTTGGTTTATACAGTAACGCTTATCTCAATGGTATTTCTTATCTTCAATATAAAGAGGACTTCGAGCTTGCGCTGATGCTTGACGACTATAACATGAAGATAAGCACCCTGACCGCAGAAGAGCAAAGACTGTTGATCGACTTAACAGCTCGTAGGTACTTGTCTGACGTAGATCAGCAGATTCATGCTGCTGGTCTACTTGTTGGCTACGCTAAGCTAAATGCTGAGGACGCTGAGTGGGACGCAAAGTTCGCTGCTTTAGCTGCCGATGAGAAAGCTATAGAAACTCTTCTGGCCAAATACGTCGCCGCTCAAGCTACTCTGGAAGCTCGCATACAAACTCTTCAGGCCCAGATTATGCTCGAGGGAATTGAAGCACAGCTTGCGGATATAAACATCGCAGAACGTGAGCTGCAAGTAGCTAGAGCAGAAACTGCATTGACAGAGAAAGATGTTCAGCTCGCCAGCAAAGAGCTTGAGTTGTCTGAGCAAGACTTAAGACTCGCCAATGAAACTCTTTCTCTGGCCAAAAAGGATATAGAGTCTGCAGAACTTGACATAGCGGCTACACGTAAAGACTTAGATATCTCTGGTAAAGACCTCGATCTGTCTGAGAAAGAAATTCAGTTGACTCGTAAAGATAACGAGTTGATTGAAATGGACGTAAGTATCGCAGAAAAAGATGTAGCTATTGCTCGTGGCGACCTTGCCATTGATAGTGCCGATCTTGACTTAACTCGTATGGACCTAGAGATAGCTCGTAAAGATGCAGAGATACAAAAGCAAGATATAGCTAATATAGAAGCAAATACGGCTCTTAAGGAGGCTCAGGTCACGTCTAATGCTAAGACTTTAGAACTAGCCGAGCAAGATTTAAAGATAGCTAAGATAGAGCTTGCGGAAGCCGAAAAGAACTTACAGACTGTCGAGGTGAACAGCGATATACTTCGCCTGCAACTGAAGATAACTGAGACTGCTCTTAAGAAGCTTGAGACTGACCGTGACGTGGCATCCCTCAACATCGAGACTATTAACAGAGATGCAGAGGTCAATAAGACGGCCGCTTTGAGTGCAGACTTAGCAAGTGTAGAGGCCTCTCTGGCCAAAGAGGGTATCGAGTATAAAGAGATGGACTATAAGATAGCTAAGATCGCTACGGACATAGTAGAAGCAGAAGCACGCTTAGCGACTCTTGATACTGACTATATTCTGATTGATAAAGAAGTTGCGCATCTCAAGATCGAGAAAGAAGAGCTTGAAGCTAAGATCCAAAGAACTGATCTGCTAGAAGCAGAACTGACAATGCAAGAGACTAAAGTATCTGTTGCTGAGCAAGAGCTTGTGATTCTTGCAAAACATCTTGAGATTGAGGAAGCTAAGCGCGCTACAATAGAAGCCGAACTCAGCAGTCTGCAGTCATTGATAGCACAACTCCGTGTGGCATATGCCCTTGAGCTAAATGTTATGGATGCTCAGGCTGCAGCTAATTTGGACAAACAAGCTGCCAAGACTGCAGAGACACTTGATGACCTGCAGTATCAACTAACAACACTTGAGACACGTAAAACCATAGCTGAGTATGAGCGTGATAATAGAGAGCTTAAAGATACTCCAGTAATAACTCGTATGACTGAGGGCTACTACTCAAAGGTTAAGGTCGGAGAGAAAGAAGTATGGGCTGTCGAGAGACTGGCTAAAGCTCAGATTAACACTGAGTTGTCGCATTACATAGCGAAGGCCGAATAATGGATGACTTTCTAAAACAGTTTGAGCAGCTGATCAACTCTCACAAAGGCGCCAGTGGAACTGGTCCTTTACTTGGTAAACTTGCTTCTATGGATAAGGCTGAGGGTTACCGAGTACTAGAACCTGGTAATGTAACCTTTCGTCAAGGAAAGCAGACGCAGAAGGTTATAGCTCCTACGTCTTACAGTATTTGGTATCTTTATGACACTTGTGATTTAATCGCGAAGATAACTGATGACCCTGACTCTTACTTGGAAAATAATCTAAAGTTTCTACATAGCGCCGTGACTGACGAATCAGAAGGTCTAACAGGAATTAAGCCTTTACAGATTCCTACAGTAAGTACACTTTATATTCAGCCACCGAGTTGGCAGTTGACACCAGGTAGCTATCCTATTGCTAAGTTTGAGGAGCGTGGTCCCTGGTTCATCAATGAGATGGCGTATGAGATTTGGCAGCGTGGCGCAAGTATAAAGTACTCTTCAGCATTCTTGGTTGAGGGTTATGTAGGCTATTTTGCTATTCCCATTGCTCAGCTTGGTGCTATGGAGTCTATAGCTATAGTACGGGAAACTGATATTCATCCTGATGATACTCAGCAGCCAATAGAAGTAACTGAGCCTGAGCTCTTTCCGCCCAGAGAAGCACACTCATGCTATGGACGAGTTTTAATAACTGAAGGCTACCACATTAAGCAGGACGAATTTGACCATATTGAGTTACTCGCGCCTGACTTTCCTACGGGCGTTTATAAAGAGGATAGCATACTTCCGAAGTACTGGTTGAGGTTTCATATTCATGAGGATGAGACCTTTCCCATTCCGGGTGAGTTTATAGCAGTGCTCGTTAAGCCGCATCCTATTCCGCCGCATCCTTGGTGGTTTCAATATTCATCTCCTCTTATCTATTCTGGACAGTGGGTTGAAACTAACTTTTTAACCTCAGGTATAATAACAGAGATCATAGATGAAGATGACAGGGATGACGATGGAACTGGAGACTTGTATGTAGTCACAGTTCAAGGGTTTTCTGTAAAGCTTGAGTCGAGTGACTTCTTCGAATATGAAGTAGACGATCGCGTAGGAATTATTAAAAAGGCAAATGTAACTGATGAGGAAGTGACGGAAGCTTTTGCTTGGACCGAGTTAACGTTCTTGACCAAGGAAGACGAAGATAAAATTCTAGAAGACTATACAATTCTTCCAATAGAATTCTACCAATAAGGAGAGTAAATATGTCCAGAGATTTTGATGCTTTTACTAACCGCGTTAACTCTACGCTGCTTGACTTGATTAAGCAAAAGCGATCTGGTGGTATAGGCGGAGGTGACGGAGGCGCTCAGCAAGCATTCCAAGAGAAGGTGCAGCAACTTGCTATGCAGCAGCAAAAACAACTCGGTTATGACGCTATGGATGCACGCCATAATGCTTTGTATGACAAGATAGAGCAAGACACCGCACTTCAGAAAGTATTTCAGGGTGACATGATGCCTGAACAATACGCTATGAAGTACGGTGGCAGTGTTCCCGGAGAGACACGTAGCAGAGGGAAGACAGGAGATGTAACTCCTTATCAGGTACAGCAAGCACTCCAGACTGAGTATGAGAATCTGCCCCTCGGTAGTCCTGAAAGGGCCGCAGGGATGGGAGCTTATGCTGACTCTAGACGTGCTGCTTTGTCTAAAGCGATGGGTGAGAGCTCGGCTACTGATATTCCTTTGGAAGATAAGATTGCAGCTTTTCAGAAACGAAAAGCCGAGGAAGACGCGGTAGAGCTTATTAATTATGGTAAGAATCGTGTTGATGAGTATCGAGATTCTAAGGGTAACAAAGTCGATAAGTCCGCTCCTGGAGCTGTACGTCATGTAGCTTTAGCAGGCGCACATCGAGAGCTTCCTAGCACAGTACTTGCTGGTCTTAATAAAGGAGCTGACGTTCCTTTAACTGACGCTGCAAAAGAAGCAATAGCTAAAGCTAATGTAGAAAAAGCTAGCACTACTGCGCCGGTAGCTACACCAGCAGCCACTAAGCCTATGTCGTATCCACTTGGAATTATGGGCACTGACGCTATGTTTGATCCGCCCAAAAGAGTCTCAAGGTACAGTATAAACGCTGACGGAACTACTGGACTACCTAGCTCTACTTCAGCCCCTATGGGACTTGATATTCCGTACTCAAAGCCTCCGGAAGCTAAAGCTGTTCTTCCTACGCGCGGCCCTTCAGCTGCACTTAGGCGTACTGCGGCACCCACAGTAGAACCTGAAAAACCCGCGGCTAAAACAGAACCTTGGCAACGCAAGTTGTATAAACCTCAGCCAGAAGTTAAGCGTAATAGAAAAGTTACTCAAGCATACGACGAACTGCAGCAGTTTATTGAAGATCAAAAACGTCTTTCTAGGAGATAATCTAGTATGCCTACGGACTATGATAAATACCGTAAAGAGATAGAAGCCATTGCTGGTACCAGACCTTCAGCTCCTGAACCTATCACACCGCCAGCTCCTGTAATACCTGCGCAGCCTGTGGCTAGGGTAGGACTCGAGCGTAATATACCCAAAGACGTAATGACCTCTCTGGTCAAAGGCGGTATAAGCACAGCCCAAGCTGCTGTCGGTTTGGTTGACTTGATTCCTGGCATTAAGCTAGGTAAGTCTCTAGACAACGCTGGGTTTAGCTTTGCAGACATGCAGCAAAGAATGAGTCAAGACTACTCTCCCGCACAGCAAGCAGCTCTTAAGCACTGGGAAGATGCTAAAGGTATTAGAGAGGCCACAGGTTCTTTGTTGACGCATCCTAGTGTCGCAATGCATGTCGCTATTGAGTCTCTACTTCCGTCTGTTGCAGGCGGCCTTATTGGTCGTGGTGTTATGACAGCTGCTCCTCATGTGCTAGGAAAAATGGCTCCAGCTATTACGCGAGGTATGGCTGCAGCTTTCGGTGAAGGCGCAGTTACTGCTGGAGCTCTTAACGAGGGTATACGAAGTGAAACTCCCGAGAAAGAAACCTCTCTTGGCCAGAAAGCAATGGCTATTGGGGGCGGCGCAATCACGTCTCTCATAAGTGGCGCTGGAGCGCGATTTGCGTCTAAGCGTGGCCTAGCTAACATTGATGAACTTGGTATGGCTCCTGAGACTGCTCTTAATAAGACTCTTGAGAAGATAGGAAGTAAGATAAAGAATCCGGGAGTTGTAAGGCGCATCATCGAAGGCGGCGGTACTGAGTTCTTTGAAGAGCTAACACAAGAAGGTCAAGAACAAGTATGGCAGAACGCTGCTCTTGATAAACCTCTTCTGGAAGACGTACCTAAGTCTATGTTACTTGGAGGTGCTGCTGGTGGTATAACCGGCGGTGTCTATAATATACGCCCGGACGAAGTTAAGACTCATGTCCCTACGCCGACCAAAGGTGATAGAGACGCTTTTATAGCCGCCGCAGTATCTCAGAACATGCCCGGTGATAGTATCAAGCTGTTGAAAGCGTCTCCGCAAGCGAGAGAACAGTGGGGCTTGTCAGAAGCTGACGTAGACTATATCGAGCAGCTGCAGCAGCATCCGACTATTCAACAGGCTTACGCTACAATTAATAGCGCGCCGACTGAGAGTGCTAAGCAGGGCATGCAGGCGTACTTGTTCAACTGGGTTAAGCAACAGCAAGCTGATCTCGGTGTTAAGAAGCCTGAAGCTGAGGTACAGCCGACAGAAACCGAAGAACTTAAATCTATTGGGCACAAGGCTAAACCTGCAGAGAAGCTATCAGTTAAAGCTCTTGAGAAACGTCTTGAGAAGCTTGAGAAGAAGCGAGAAGAGCTTACTGAACTTCAGAAGCTTGACCCTGAGAATACTGACGCTTTAGGCCAACTTAAGACCGAC